>CAUPXG010000002.1:0-223455 GCA_963515155.1 Streptococcus oralis
TATTTTCTTCACCCTTAGAGTCTTTTTCACCAACGTTGGTCACTTCCACTGTGCCGTCATGTTTGACTTGGAAAGTGATGTCCGTTACTTTGAGGTAACCAGTTGGAGCGGCTTCCTCATGGAAGGTGTAAGTGCCAGGTGCCAAGTTGAGATCTTTAGACTTACCAGCTTCTGAAGTCCAGCTTTCTACAGCTGTGCCTTCTGCCTTGTCGCCCTTGTAGATCTTGATTTGAGCGCCTGCGATTTCTGTTCCACCAAGGCTAACCTTACTGAAGGTAATCTTACGTGGTAGATCATCGTCTTTGTCGGTTACAGTTACTGTTGAGCCGTTTGTGACGACTTTATTTTCTTCACCCTTAGAGTCTTTTTCACCAACGTTGGTCACTTCCACTGTGCCAACATGTTTGACTTGGAAAGTGATGTCGGTTACTTTGAGGTAACCAGTTGGGGCTGCTTCCTCATGGAAGGTGTAAGTACCTGGGGCCAAGTTGAGATCTTTAGACTTACCAGCTTCTGAAGTCCAGCTTTCTACAGCTGTACCTTCTGCCTTGTCGCCTTTGTAGATCTTGATTTGAGCACCTGCGATTTCTGTTCCACCAAGGCTAACCTTACTGAAGGTGATCTTACGTGGAAGGTCATCGTCTTTATCGGTGACAGTTACTGTTGAGCCGTTTGTGACGACTTTGTTGTCTTCGCCTTTAGAGTCTTTCTCACCAACGTTGGTCACTTCCACTGTGCCATCATGTTTGACTTGGAAAGTGATGTCGGTTACTTTGAGATAACCTGTTGGAGCTGCTTCCTCATGGAAGGTGTAAGTTCCTGGGGCCAAGTTGAGATCTTTAGACTTACCAGCTTCTGAAGTCCAGCTTTCTACGGCTGTGCCTTCTGCCTTGTCGCCCTTGTAGATCTTGATTTGAGCGCCTGCGATTTCTGTTCCACCAAGACTAACCTTACTGAAGGTAATCTTACGTGGTTGGTCATCATCTTTATCAGTGACAGTTACTTTAGAACCATCAGTTACGACCTTGTTCTCTTCACCCTTAGAGTCTTTTTCACCAACGTTGGTCACTTCCACTGTGCCATCATGTTTGACTTGGAAAGTGATGTCCGTTACTTTGAGGTAACCAGTTGGGGCTGCTTCCTCATGGAAGGTGTAAGTTCCTGGGGCCAAGTTGAGATCTTTAGACTTACCAGCTTCTGAAGTCCAGCTTTCTACGGCTGTGCCTTCTGCCTTGTCGCCCTTGTAGATCTTGATTTGAGCGCCTGCGATTTCTGTTCCACCAAGACTAACCTTACTGAAGGTAATCTTACGTGGTTGGTCATCATCTTTATCAGTGACAGTTACTTTAGAACCATCAGTTACGACCTTGTTCTCTTCACCCTTAGAGTCTTTTTCACCAACGTTTGTCACTTCCACTGTGCCATCATGTTTGACTTGGAAAGTGATGTCGGTTACTTTGAGATAACCTGTTGGAGCTGCTTCCTCATGGAAGGTGTAAGTTCCTGGGGCCAAGTTGAGATCTTTAGACTTACCAGCTTCTGAAGTCCAGCTTTCTACGGCTGTGCCTTCTGCCTTGTCGCCTTTGTAGATCTTGATTTGAGCACCTGCGATTTCTGTTCCACCAAGACTAACCTTACTGAAGGTAATCTTACGTGGTTGGTCATCATCTTTATCAGTGACAGTTACTTTAGAACCATCAGTTACGACCTTGTTCTCTTCACCCTTAGAGTCTTTTTCACCAACGTTTGTCACTTCCACTGTGCCGTCATGTTTGACTTGGAAAGTGATGTCCGTTACTTTGAGGTAACCAGTTGGAGCGGCTTCCTCATGGAAGGTGTAAGTGCCAGGTGCCAAGTTGAGATCTTTAGACTTACCAGCTTCTGAAGTCCAGCTTTCTACAGCTGTGCCTTCTGCCTTGTCGCCCTTGTAGATCTTGATTTGAGCGCCTGCGATTTCTGTTCCACCAAGGCTAACCTTGCTGAAGGTAATCTTACGTGGTTGGTCATCATCTTTATCAGTGACAGTTACTTTAGAACCATCAGTTACGACCTTGTTCTCTTCACCCTTAGAGTCTTTTTCACCAACGTTTGTCACTTCCACTGTGCCATCATGTTTGACTTGGAAAGTGATGTCCGTTACTTTGAGGTAACCAGTTGGGGCTGCTTCCTCATGGAAGGTGTAAGTTCCTGGGGCCAAGTTGAGATCTTTAGACTTACCAGCTTCTGAAGTCCAGCTTTCTACGGCTGTGCCTTCTGCCTTGTCGCCTTTGTAGATCTTGATTTGAGCGCCTGCGATTTCTGTTCCACCAAGGCTAACCTTGCTGAAGGTGATCTTACGTGGACTATCGTCATCTTTATCAGTGACTTTGATTGTTGAGCCGTTGGTTACGACTGTATTGTCCTCACCTTTAGCATCCTTAGTACCAACATTCGTCACTTTAACTGTTCCGTCATAGTTAACTTTAAAAGTGATATCCGTCACTTTGAGGTAACCAGTTGGGGCTGCTTCCTCATGGAAGGTGTAAGTACCTGGGGCTAAGCTCAACTCTTTAGACTTACCGGCTTCAGATGTCCAGCTTTCTACAGCTGTGCCTTCTGCCTTGTCGCCTTTAAAGACCTTGATTTGTGCTCCTGCGATTTCAACCCCACCAAGACTAATTTTACTGAACGTGATTTTACGAGCTACATCGTCATCTTTATCAGTAACTGTCAGAGTTGAATCTTGGGCTACAACACGATTGTCTTCGCCTTTAGAATCTTTTTCACCTACTTTTGTCACTTCAACAGTACCGTTAGGTTTAACTTGGAAAGTGATATCCGTTACTTTGAGGTAACCAGTTGGGGCTGCTTCCTCATGGAAGGTGTAGATGCCTGGCTCAAGATTCAGTTGCTTAGGTTGGTCAGTTGAAGTCCAGCTTTCTACGGCTGTGCCTTCTGCCTTGTCGCCCTTGTAGATCTTAATCTGTGCACCAGCGATTTCATTTCCTCCAAGATTTACCTTACTGAAGGTAATTTCTTTTGGAGTAGTGTCTTCCTTATCTGTGATAGTCAGAACAGAACCGGTTACTTCGACAATATCATCTGCTCCTTTTTTATCAATAGTGATAGAACCGTCTGCATTGACTGTGAAGGTGATATCTCCAACGTACTGATAACCCTCTGGAGCAAAGTTCTCTTTTAGAGTGTATGTACCTGGAGCTAATTTGATAACTTTAGAAGTATTTTCTTCTGAAGTCCAATCAGCAACAGGTGGAGCTTCTGGTCTTACACTATCTCCGCTGTAGATTTTAAGTTCCGCACCTGGGATTTCTTTCCCATTTGGATCCACCTTCTTGAAAGTAATTTCTTTTTCAGATGGTTTCTTAGTCGGTGTCTTCTTATTTTCAATTCGACGTTCTACTGATTTGTCTGAACCAAACTCATCTGGAGAAATTTTAATATCTTCAGTTAATTTGTCATAGCCAAGAGGAGCAGTTACTTCACGAATTGTATAGTTGTCTCGCAACAATTTGCCCACACTAGCGTTACCATCAGAATCTGTTGTCAATCGTCCGACAACGGCTTGGTTACGATCACGAATTACTTCAAAAACTGCACCTTGCAATGGTTGGCCTGCTTCGTCTACCTTATGAATTTTAATGGTGAAAACATATCCTTCCGCAACACCACCTGCAATCTGGTAGGTACGTGTGCTAGTTGATTGTTCATACTCACTACCATTGTAGCTCATGTTGGCTACGTTCGTGATTTCCTCACCATCGACTAGATCATAATTCGCTTTAGCTTGATATTCAATCATATAACCAAAACCATTAGTATCTCCTAAAGGAAGGGTGAAACCATCACCATTCGCATTTACCACTAGTTGGTTTTTAAAGGTTTCAGTCATATCCTGAGCATCGGACCATTTCCAGTCTCCGTTATTCCAGCTCCAGTTTACTTTATAAATACGAAAAGTATCTGGTAGGAATTTCATATTTGGAGATGAGAAGGCATCTTTGATAGTAACATCACTGTAGTTCGCCATATTGCGGTTTACAGTAATGTTATAACGGATTACATTGTTAGGATCTCCTCCCTGTTGAAATGAACTCTTTTCGATTTTCGAGTCGTATTTCCCTGGAGGGCCGTTATAACGGATTTTCCCTGCAAATAGAACTCTATGTCCTACAGTAATGTTGACATCAACGTCTTTTTCTTCTGAAACAACGTCATGGTCAACTCGGACATAGACAAAGAATTTCCCCCTAACGCCAGAATTATTCTCAACAAATTTTGTATAAGTGAGAGTAATTGTTTTGCTAGCTGCATCTAAACGACCAGTAGCTACAAGATTGTTAGAAGCATCTCGTAATTCAATGTCTGAAGAGTTTGAAAATGCAATCTCTGATGGCAATTGAAGTGTTGTTGTATCACCTTCATGCACTGTATTATCTGGCAACACGAAATCTGCCGTAAGACGGAATTCTTGCCAAATATCCAATCCTTGCGTTAATGCTTCACCAGATTTGTTCTCAACACCTACACTAGTGATCACATCATTATACTCTGTCGCATGTACTTGCGTCAGAGGGGCAAACGATTGGAGAATAACTCCCAAACATAGAATAAGGATCTGAATCCAAGATCTTATTTTCTTGTTCATTTAATCTTCCTTTCTTATATTATTCAGTTGTAAATGTACAATGTAATAGTAAACTAACTGATTGTCCCCAACTAATCACCATTCTCCTTTTTCAAGTGAAAATTATTAGCCACATTACATCCACATTTTATCATACTATGAAGAAAAAGGCTAGGACTATCAAGCAAAATTTTATAAAAAAAATCCAATTTTTTCTTATGGTTTGAAATCGACTTTTTCACAACCGTATATTAACCTCTTTGTGTCTTTTCTTCCCCTATCACCGAAACAGAATCCAGTATATTTTACCGCTATTTTTTAAAAAATAAGTTCATCTCGTTTTCGATACCAGATAATGTTTTTATCATTTTGGGTATCTGATTTCATAAACGCTAAAATTGCTCTAGAGAGAATACTTCTCCCCATTAAAAAGACCAGGTTTCCCTGGTCTTTCTGAGATACATTTAGAAGAAATACTTATTCATTCTAGTCTTCTTTTTTACCTTTAGTGGCCACTAATCCTGCACTCAAACCAAGAAGAGCTAAACCTGCTGCTAGGGCTGCTTGACTTTCTGCACTTCCTGTATTTGGTAACTGCTCTTTTTGAACCTGACTAGCTGCACTTGAAGCAATTTCTTTTGTATCTGCTTCTTCTGATACTTGTGGTTTTGTAGCTTCTTGCGGTACTGGCTTAGTTGTTTCACTAGCTGTACCGACTTCTACAATGCGATCCTGAGCCATAACTTTATCATAGCTATCCTTTTCAGTTCGCTTACCATTTTCAACTTCGATTAAGTGAACACGGATACCTTGTCTTCCTTCTTGAAGGATGCGAGTTTGACCTGCTGGAAGTTTGTCATTCTTTTGTTCCTGAACTTTGAAATCAATGATTTCTTCTTCTGAGATAAGCTCAGGAAGATTAAGAACGAGGTTCTTAACTTCGTCTTCTGGAAGAGAAGTTCCTGGTTTAGTACCAACTTCTACAATGCGATCTTGAGCAGCGACTTTATCGTAAGTTTCTTTAAGCTGACGTTTTCCATTTTCCACTTCAATCAAGTGAAGACGGATACCTTTTTGACCTTCTTGTAGGACACGAGTTTCTCCTAGGTACAACTTATCAGACTTACGCTCCTGAATCTTGAAGTCGATGGTTTCTTCTTCGATTACAAGTTCTGGTCTGTTAAGGACTAGGTTCTTCACTTCATCTTCTGGAAGGGCGGTTCCTAGTTTCGTTCCAACCAAGACGATGCGGTCTGTCGGAGCCTCTACCACTTCGCGAAGTTTTTCTTCCTTACTTCCATCAGGATTAATCGCTGTGAAAATACGTTCCTTACCAACTTTTCCTTCTTGTTCTACACGAGTTTCTCCTAGATACAGCGTTGAATCCTTTTTCTCAACTGTCTTGTAAGCCAAATCTTTTTCAACAAATTCGAGTTTTGGAAGATCTTCTTGTACAGCAGCAACTGTCTTCTCAGAAACTGGTTTTTCCTTGGTCAAGTGGATACGGTATTCCTTGACTTGTTTTCCACTTTCTGAAACAAGGCGAACAAGTACAGGAAGGCTATCGTCTCCACTATCTACAACTGTTGAAGCCACTTGATTGCTTTCTTCAACTGAAACTTTTGGACGTTGACCTTTATAGGTGATTTGGTAGTCTTGACGATCTTCAGCGAAATCAGGAAGTTCTTTTCCATCTACAAGAATCTTCGATTGAGTACTATCTTTTGCTTTTTCACTTGGAGCCAAGAAAGTCGTTTCAACAAGAGCAATTCCTTTCTTGTCTGCTTTTCGTTCCATGCGCCATCTCAAAGCTTTAGCGTTTACTGCTTTAAATGTTAGGTTAATGTCATCACCAGCCTGGATTTCTTTGTCAGCTTTATAAGGAACCGTCTCCCAGTTCTCTGGTTTGTTGAATGGGTGAGTTGCGTCATAAGCTTGATAGTTGGAATAATAGGTCGGCACTTCAAACTCTGGACCAATATAACGTTCCAATACGAGTTTAGATGGTGCGTCCGTACCACTGTCAGCAAAGAAGCGAAGTTTGGCTTGATCAACAGTACGCTCTACAATCTTACCATTTTCACGGAAAATAATACCTACTGAAACTTCTGGATTAGCTGAAGGTGTTGCTGACCAGTTTGTCCAACGACGACTCTCATCCTGATTACCATCATTGATGTAATCAATTCTATCTTTTGAATTCTTGTCAATATCATTAGTAGCAGAGGCAAATGCACGGTTTCCATTTTCATTGTAGTTAGGGTTATCTGAGAGAGACTCGCCTAGTTTGTCTGTCACTCGTACAGTGAACTCAGCAACAAGATCACTACCAAGGACATGGCCTCGAACGGTAAATTGACCTGCTTTTGTCAGATTTTCTGCTGGAACTTCTTCCCATTCAACTGCCAAGTCTTTGGTTTCGTAGCCGTCTTTACCTGTGAAGTAAACAGGAACTTTAGTTGGCAATTCAAGCCGTTGCCCTACTTGTAGCAAGCGAGCTTGTTTGACCGCGGCAACTGGTTTACGAGAGAGCAAATCTTTATTGCTTGTAAAGTGTAGACGGTATTCTCCTAGGATGTCGCCATTTTCAGCCTTAGCGATAACACGTACCGGCTCACCTTCACGAACGCTTGGAACGACGGTAGCGAGACCATTGTTGCTAACACTTGCTGTTACTGCAGGAACTTTTCCATCTACAGACTCAAGGTAGTAGTCAGTCAAATCAGGGTTGAAGTTTGCTAAATCTTTGCCGTCAACTTGGATTCTTGTCTGTCCTTGTTTGGCTGCCGCAACTTGTTTCGCAAAGATTTGCACTTCCGTAATAGACGTTCCAAGTTTGTTGTCTGCTCTCACCATACGAATACGGACAGCATAGGTTTCAACCTTGTCAAAGCTGAAATGATTCATTTCTCCAGCCTTGAGTTGAGCTGGTGCTTTGAGATTGCTTACCTCTTTCCAGTTTGCAGGATCGTTAAAGGCATGGTTTTCCTCACCTACAAAGCTAGGGTTTTTAGGGGCTGTTGGAACGGTCTTACCGACATAATATTCAATCACATAAGACTTCGGTACACCAACTCCGTGGTCTTCGTGGAATCCGACACTTAGATTATCAACTGAACGTTTGCTCAAAATACCTGAATCTCCGAATAGGACACCAACTGAAGCTTCTGGATTAGTACGGTTCCAGTTTGTCCAACGGTTAGCTGGGCGGTCATTAAAGGAAATCAATTTATCGTTGACGTTTGAAACAGGATCAGTTGGATTTGAGTCTGAAGCAAAGGCCAGTGGCAATTCT
This sequence comes from Streptococcus oralis, assembly GCA_963515155.1. Lineage (GTDB taxonomy): Bacteria > Bacillota > Bacilli > Lactobacillales > Streptococcaceae > Streptococcus > Streptococcus oralis_CW. Next base: position 7,920 of record CAUPXG010000002.1, read on the forward strand.
GAACCGGTCCATTGGTCAGAAATATTTGCTCCCTTCTCAGTTTGAGCCGATACGCGAACATGAAGTTTAGTTGTTAATTGCGTACCTTCTAGGCGACCATTAACTGTAAAGACACCTTCCTTGGCGTATTGCTCTGTACGAATCGCATCCCAAGTAACCTTAGCTGATGAAACGTGGCCATTTGAATCGTAGGTACGAACGCTTTCTGGTAATTGTGGTGCTTCTGCGATTGGAGTTGTCACACTGACTTCTTCAACTGAAACGATGCCTTCTACAGATACTTTAGCACGCGCTTCAAGGTCAATTCCTTCAACTTTACCTAGTACTTCAAATGTTTGATAGGAGTCAAGTTTTTCTTTCGGAATAGATTGCCAAGTGACTTTATGAGTTTTAGGGAAACCTTTGTCATACTCAACCGTTACTGTTGTTGGAAGAGTAGGTTCTTGATGCAAGTCTGTCACTACATTTACTGGACGGATAGATTGCGCAACCTTCGTCTCAGTATTGGCTTGGATAGTGAGTTCAACTTGGCCTTTAGCTCCCTCATATTCCGCTTTCAGAGTGACTGTTCCTGGCTTATGCAGCTCAAGCATTCCTTTACGAACTGCGACTTCCCCTTCACCACTTGTAGAGAAGGTCACCTTATCTGCTGGTAGAACTGCTTGTGTTCCGTCTTGATAGTGAGCGAGTACAGACAATTTGACTGTTTGGTCTTCTTTGAGAGCATCAGCTTTCTCCACTTGTAAGCTCAAGTGGTCAATTTTCGGTGCTTCTTCAAGGAATTGAATTGCATAGGTTTGAAGAGGTCCACCATCTTTTGGTTGAACATAGATGCTTGCACGCATGCCGTTTGCTGCACTTGCTTGGACTACAGTAACATCCGCATTTTCAGCACTTGCTACAACTTCTGGCAAGGATGCACCGTAAGCAAGAGTTCGATATTGCATTGGATTTTGAGTAGTAAGACCAGTGACAGATTCGCCACCAACAGTTACATTTGGTACTGCAGGAGCCGCAGGATTACCTTCTTCTACCACAAGGGTAGCGTGAATAGTCTCACCACCCAGTTGACCAGTCATTTGAATACGTGATCCTGCAACTGACAGTTTAGCTTTATCTGCTTCCGAAATCTCCCACTTATCAACTTCGTATTCTTGTACGCTTCCATCCGTAACAGCAATAGAAACGTATTTGTCAACAGCGCTCAAGTCTGTTCCTGGAGCAACACGCTTAACAGTTGGAAGCTCATTTGCGATTGCTAGAATTTCGACACGGGCCTCAACTTCGCGTCCGTCTGCCATACCTTTAACAGTCACAACTCCTGCTTGGCTCACATCAACTGAAGACCAAGTTACTGGACGTTTTTCACGACTGCCATCACTGTAGATAAAACCGACTGTCTTCGGCATTTTTGGCTCTTTCTCAATAACAGTACGTACTTTTGGTACTTCGGTTCCGAGAACGGTCTTTTCTTGGTCTTCTTTTTTACCAGTAAAGACCGTTACTTGACCAGATTTCAAGAGATCTGAATGGGCTGTTAGCGTGAATTTACCTGCTTGCTCAGTTGATTTAACAATGGCAACCCCTTTACCGTTAAAGGCTCTGCGGATCCAAGAACCATCAGGTTGTGCCTTGTAGCGTTCACGGCTGGCTTGTTCCCCATTATCAACACCAACCAGTTGACCTTGTCCATGCAATTGGAAACGAACCAAATTATTGGCAGTTGGTACCACATTTCCTTCACTATCTACGATTTCGTAGTAGATGTAGGTCAAGTCTTTTCCATCTGCTGCGATTGCGTGTTCTTCCTTGACGAGGCGAACACCTGCTGGTTGGCCTGCAGTCGTGATCTTATCACGTGCAATTTCTTTTCCAGCTTCATCGCGAGCTACAGCTTCTAAAGTACCTGGTTGGTACGCAACCTTCCATTCAAGATAGAGTTCCTTAGCATTGGCACCTTCTTGGTAAGTGCGGCCATCACTGGTTTGTTTCTTGTTGAACTTCTTAACTCCAAGAGATTGACCATTTAAGAACAATTCTACGCTTGCAGCGTTTGAGTAGGCACGAACTGGAATTTTTCCGTCTGAATCTTCAACTTTCGATGCCAATTCTCTATTTTCCCAGTTCCAGTGAGGAAGAAGGTGCACCATCGGTTTCTTCTTGGCAGAAACCCATTGGCTTTGGTAGAGATAAAAGTCATGTTTTGGAATACCGGCTGTATCTACGATACCAAAGTAAGAGCTCTTAACGGGAGTTTGGTTTTGGTTGTGCCATGGTGTAGGTTCACCGATATAGTCCGTACCTGTCCAGATAAACTGTCCAGCATAGCCAGCGTTGTCACGGTCAAATGTCCATGAATCTGTTGCCGTTTTACCCCAGCCAACTCGGTCATTACCATAGTCAGACTGTTCGTAATGGCGCTCAGGTCCGTTACTATGTTTCAATTCCTGTTCAGGGCGATAGTAACTTCCACGTGTACGGGTAGCTGAAGATGTTTCCGAACCGTAAATCAACCAGTTTGGATGTTTCGCACGAAGTTTCTTGTAGTTGTCTTCTGAATAGTTGAAACCAACTGCATCCAGTTCATTAGCAATTTTCTCATGATCACCGCTACCATCACCAAAGCGGAACTTATCTGCTCCCATGGTAACATAACGTGTAGTATCAACATCTTTAATCACTTTTACTAAGCGTTTAACCGTTGCAAGAGAGTGAGCATTACCATTGGCTTCACCGATTTCGTTTCCGATAGACCACATGAAGACAGCTGGGTTGTTTTTATCTCTTTCGACCATGGTACGAAGATCATAGTCAGACCATTTTTCACCTTTTCTAGCTTCTGGGTGAGTAGCGTCTTTTTCAAAGAAACGTCCGTAGTCATAAGGTTTCTTACCACCATACCAAGTATCAAAGGCCTCTTCCTGAACGAGCAAACCAAGTTCTGCTGCGATTTGCAAGGTCTGTGGACTTGCAGGGTTATGAGTTGTACGGATGGCGTTAACGCCCATCTCCTTCATTTGTTTGAGACGACGGTATTCTGCCTTATAGTTTTCTTCTGCTCCAAGCGCTCCGTGGTCATGGTGCAAGGAAACACCATGGAATTTAATGCGTTCACCATTCAAAGAGAAACCTTCATTTGGAGTCCAATGATAGTAACGGTAACCAAACAAATCTTTCTTAGCATCAACCAATTGACCGTCACGGTAAACACGCGTAATCAATTCGTACAAGGCAGGTTTATCATTTAAAACTGTCCAGAGTTTTGGTTGTTCAACTTCTAAAATCGCATCAAGACTTGTTGACTCATGTGCTTTCAAGGTACGGCTCGCTGTACGAACCAAGCCTGTTACAGCCTGACCACCACGTTCAACGATTTGATACTCTGCCACTAGTTCATGGTCTTTATCGTCTGTATTGACAATTTTGCTGGCTACATGAGTTTCAACCTTGCCATGTTGCTGTTGTTCAAGTTTTGGTGTTAAGATGGTTGTCCCATTTTTCTCAACATGAACCTTATCTGTCACTTGCAAGGTCACATCACGGTAGATACCACTACCTGAGTACCAACGGCTACTTGGTTGTTTGTTAACCGCATGGACAGCAATCACATTCTCACGACCATCTTTGTGAAGGTATTTGGTGATATCGTATGAGAATTGGTTGTAACCATTTGGATAATGCCCCACTAACTGGCCATTGACATAGACTTGAGAGTCCATGTAGACACCATCAAATGTCACTCGAACATTTTTCTTGAGATCTTTTTCATCAAGTTTAAAGGTCTTGCGATACCAAGCTTCACCACCATTGAGCTGTCCACCCTCGTTTTGGGCAGGTGACTGATGGTCAAAATCGTTAAAGATACTCCAGTCGTGTGGGAGATCCAATTTTTGCCATGACGAAACATCTGCATCTGGTTTCACAGCTTCTTTGGAGTTTGCATTGAGTTTAAAGTGCCAATTTTGATTAAAATTCACTTTTCTGTCTTCAATCATTTGATTTACTTCTTCATTTGTCGCAGCCTTCAAATCTTCCTTAACAGGTTTTTCTTGACTTGAAGCTTGAGATTCTACCTTTGGTGCTGTTTCTTCAGGTTTTAGAGATGCTTTCTCCTCTTTTGGAACTACAGGTTCCTCTTCTTTCACCTCTGGTTTGCTTGCTTCAATGGGAGCAGCTTGACTTTGGTCGACACTTGCAGCATCCTTGTGCTCTGCTACAGTTTGATCTCCTTTTTCCTCCACTGCCGGACTTTCCTCTTTTGCTTGTTCCACAGTGTGGGCGATAGAAGTTTCATCCGCGAAAACTGGTGATTCTCCAATGACACTTCCTCCAAATAGAACAGCACAGGTTCCAATCATGACAGAGCAAGCTCCTACGGCAAACTTACGAATGCTGTAGACTCTTTTACGATTCCAATGGCCTTTTTCCATAAAATCCTCCTTTAGTAACCGCTTCCATTTATTTGTAAGCGTATTACTTTTTCATAGCCTTTTACCCTTATTTTATAAAATAATATAGGAAATTTCAATACCCTAAACACAAAAAATCATATTTTTGATTGTTTTTTCTAAAATTTGTAGAAGATTCGAAAAAAGTGAATGTAGATTTAGAACAAAAACAAACATTTTTTGACACTCAGATCAATATTATAAAAAAAGTTCCTTTTGTAAGGAACTCCTTCTACTTATAATTAAAGATCCCCCCAGCCAACTTATCAGCTAGCTTGGGAAAGAGTGTATAAAACTTATGGGCTAGGTTCAACAAAACTGGGAGATTGAGTTCCCGTTTGTTTTTTCCTATGGTTTTGACAATCTTTCTAGCGACTGCATCTGGTTCTAAGAGAAAGCGGTCAACCGACTTGAGGTAGGTCCCATCTGGGTCAGCCTGATCAAAAAAGGCAGTACGAATCGGTCCTGGATTAACCGTCGTTAGATAGACACCATAGGGCATGAGTTCGAGGCGCAAAGCGTTTGAAAATCCAATAGCCGCAAACTTGGTCGCCGAATAGAGACTGGACTTGCTAGTCGCTATCAAACCTGCCATGCTGACGATGTTGATGATATGCCCTTTTCGGTTCTCCTTCATTCGCGCCGCAAGGCGACGAGAAAGGTTCATCAGAGCAAAGGTATTGACCTCAAACATCTGGTGAATATCTTGATCAGAGATCTTGTTGAAATCTTCAAAAATTCCATAGCCAGCATTGTTAATCAAGACATCAATCTTGCCATAACGGAGATAGAGGTCAGCTACCAGAGCTTCTAGGGCTGAGTCATCAGTAATATCGATTTCAATCCATTCCACATTCGAATGATTTCCATATAGTTGGGCTAGTTTTTCCTTGTTTCTACCTAGTAAGATGAGTTGGTCATTTGGCAAGAGTTTGACCATTTCTTGGGCTAAACCACCGCTAGCACCTGTAATGAGAATTGTTCGCATACTTATCCTTTTTCAATCTTTTAGACTTCCACTTCTTCCAAGTCTTTAACCACATGGACATTTTCAAAAACAGTTGCCGCATCTTTCTTGAGCTGACTGATATCTTTTGAGAGGAAACGAGCACTGATATGATTGAGCAAGAGGCGTTTAGCACCGGCTTCTGCTGCTACTTGTGCTGCCTGCATATTGGTTGAGTGACCGTGGTTGCGGGCAATCTTCTCATCACCCTTACCATAAGTCGATTCATGGACAAGGACATCGGCATTGACAGCTAGACGCACACTAGCATCTGTTTTTCGAGTATCCCCTAAAATGGTAATAATCTTACCAGGGCGTGGGGCTGAGATATAGTCTGCTGCCTTGATCTCGGTGCCGTCTTCTAGGACAACATCCTGACCGTTTTTGATTTTTCCAAAGAGTGGTCCAAATGGCACACCAGCAGCCTTGAGCTTTTCAGCATCCAGAGTGCCTTCTAGGTCTTTTTGCATGACACGGTAGCCCACACAGAAAATAGTGTGATCCAATTCTTCTGCATAAACGGTAAACTTTTCTGTTTCAAGGATTTTCCCGAGAGAATTATGGTCAAACTCATGGAAATAAATTCGGTAAGGCAGACGAGAACCGGACACACGAAGGCTGGTTAAGACAAAGGACTTGATCCCTTGGGGACCATAAATTTCCAAATCTGTTTGCTCTTCATTAGCCTGAAAAGCACGGCTAGAGAGAAATCCTGGCAATCCAAAGATATGGTCTCCATGCAAGTGAGTGATAAAGATTTTGCTGACCTTACGTGGTCGAATCGTGGTTTCCAGAATGCGATTTTGCGTTCCTTCGCCACAGTCAAAGAGCCAAACTTCGTTAATCTCGTCCAAGAGTTTCAGGGCGAGACTTGAAACGTTGCGGGCTTTGGAGGGCTGACCAGCCCCCGTTCCTAAAAATTGAATATCCATTCGATACTTTCTAATTAATCAATATATAACATAGCAGTGCGGTTTTCTAAGCGATAATAAAGCTTACCAGTATAGGCTTTAGCTTCTTGTAATAAATCTTCTTGACTATAACCTTTGAGACGCTTGCGACCATCTGCCAAACTTTCCAAATCTGTCAAGGCTGTGAGATTTTCCACGCTAACAACTTCCTCGTCCCCAACAGGCTTCAAGTAAATCTTACCAGACTCCTTAAAGACCAGTTGATGAGGGAAGATTTGCGCAATCTCAAAGAGTAATTCATCTGTAATTAGCTCCTCAGCTTCTGAGAAAATACGTCCAAGTCCTTCTCTCTCATAGCAGAAACCAAAAGATTTGCCTGATAGATTAAGGCGAATAAAGGGCTTGGTTTCTAGAGTGAAACTTGGCTCAGCATTGTAGAGGCTCAGTTCCTGACTGACTTCTGAAAAATAATCAGTCGCAGCCTGAGGACTCTTTTTCTGGTAGAGTTCAGCAAAGTAGGCATTCACTACACTGGGGGGAGGCGTAATTAGGGCTAACTGCTCCTCTTCAGACCTACCATCTAAAAGCTGGTCCAGATATACCTTGTCTAGACTCGTATAACCACCATACTTGAGTGCTAAAGTTTTGATATCAGTCATAAAATTCTTCTAATCTCCATTTGTTTTTCTCAGCAATATAGCCTGTGATGACCTCGCAATCATCTTGGTAATCACGCTCTTCTAGGATAGCGACACTTTCTAAATCATGAATCTTGTAAGACTTAGAAAAAGGTACACGCAAAGTAAATGCTTCAAAAATATCCTTGATCTTCTCCAAAAACAATGCTTGCAACTGCTCACGACTATCCTCAGACTTGGCAGAAATGAGGGCATAAGGCGTTTGAGTAGGCGTGAAATCCTCCACCAAATCCGCTTTATTATAAAGGGTCAGGCGGGGAATATCCTCCATATCCAAGTCTTTCATAATGGACAGGACTGTTTTTTCATGCTCCTCGTGATAAGGATTGCTGGCATCGATGACATGAACTAGAAGGTCTACATGCTTGCTTTCTTCCAAGGTTGATTTGAAACTGGACACCAATTCAGTCGGCAAATCTTGGATAAATCCAACCGTATCAGTCAAGGTAACCTGAAGATTACCTCCCAAATGGATACTCTTTGTCGTCGCATCCAGAGTCGCAAACAGCTCGTCTGCTTCATACTGGGTCTTAGTGGTCAAGGTGTTCATGATGGTTGATTTCCCAGCATTGGTGTAACCAATCAAACCAATCTTAAAGGTACTTGACTCCAAGCGTTTTTCTCTGACTGTGGCCCGATTTTTCTCAACCACCTTGAGCTGACGCTCGATATCTGTGATTTGATTGCGAACACTACGTCGGTTCAGTTCCAACTGACTCTCACCTGGACCACGGGAACCAATTCCCCCTGCCTGACGGCTGAGCATAATTCCCTGACCAACCAAGCGAGGTAAGAGGTACTTAAGCTGGGCCAAATGCACTTGAAGTTTCCCTTCATGGCTTCGAGCCCGCATGGCAAAGATATCCAGAATCAACTGCATACGGTCAATGACCTTGACACCTAGAACTTCTTCTAGATTGACATTTTGCCGTGGAGTCAAGCGATTATTGACGATGACAGTAGTAATTTCTTCTGCATCCACCATTTGAGCTATTTCTTCCAACTTACCAGAACCCACAAAGGTCTTGGAGTCATACTTTTCCCGTTTTTGCCTGTAGCTATCCACAACGACGGCCCCAGCTGTCTTGGCTAGACTGGACAATTCTTCCATAGAGAGGTCAAAATTGTCCATGCCCTGCAATTCCACACCGATGAGCAGGACTCGTTCCTCTTTTTTCTCCGTTTCAATCATCTAAAAACTCCTCAATCTGGCTTAAAATACGGTTTTGAACTCCAGGCTCTCCTATCTGATAAAAGGTCACCTGCATACGATTACGGAACCAGGTCAGCTGACGCTTGGCAAAACGGCGGGTCGCCTGCTTGAGACTCTCGCTCGCTTCCTCAAGAGTTTGCTCCCCACGGAAATAAGGAAAGAGTTCCTTGTAGCCAATGCCTTTGGCAGCCTGCGCATCTGGATAATGGTCAAAGAGCCACTTGGCCTCATCCAAAAGACCAGCCTCAAACATCAGATCTACTCGGCGATTGATACGCTCATAAAGCTGACTGCGTTCATCATTCAAGCAGATAATCAAAGGTTCATAAGGACTTTCCTGATTTTCCAAATCCTGACCAAAATGGGCAATTTCCAAGGTGCGCATGGCACGACGACGATTAAACTGAGGAATATCAAGACCTGCTTGCTCCACCAAATGGGCTAATTCCTCATCTGAATAAGGCTCCAAACTAGCCCGATAAGCTACAATCTCCTCATGAGGTGTTTCCCCACCTAGATGATAGCCTTCCAGCAAGCTCTGGATATAAAGTCCAGTTCCACCAGCGATAATGGCTAGCTTGCCACGGCTTTGAATATCCTCAATAGCCTTCTTAGCTTCTGAAACAAAATCAAAAGCCGAGTAAGACTCGGTCACCTCTCTGACATCAATCAAATGATGAGGAACAGCTACTTGCTCCTCTGGGCTAGCCTTGGCCGTCCCAATATCCAATCCTCTGTATACTTGCTGACTGTCACCACTGACCACCTCTCCACCAAAGCGCTTGGCCACTTCAATAGCAAGAGCTGTCTTCCCAACAGCGGTCGGTCCAACAACCACAATTATTTTTGTTTTCATCTTTTTTCCTTGAAAAATTTCCATTTTTTCGTTACTATTATTATATCACAAAAAGGTCAGTCAGAAAAATGCTACCACTTGAGGAGCCTGGCTGATCGGGAAGATAAAGGAGGAAGACTCATGGCTAAAGGATTCGCTAAAGGTCTTGTAACAGGTGTCGCAGGAACTGTCGCTGCCGTTGCAGGTGCAGTATACGCAATTAAAAAGAAAGTGATTGAGCCAGAAGAGCAAAAAGCAGCTTTCATCGAAGAAAATCGTAAAAAAGCGGCTCGCCGTCGCGTATCACATTAAGCAACAAAAGAAGTTGAGAAATCTCAACTTCTTTTTATTTTCTTTTATACTCAATGAACATCAAAGAGCGCAAACTAGGAAGCTAGCCTCAGGTTGCTTAAAGCACTGCTTTGAGGTTGTAGATAGAACTGACGAAGTCAGTGACCATATCTACGGTAAGGCGACGCTGACGTGGTTTGAAGAGATTTTCGAAGAGTATTAAATAGCTAGGTCAAACTTCAGCTGTGGCTTAACCGGATCATAGTCGACCAACTCAAAGTCTTCCGCTTTGATATCAAAGAAATTAGTCCCATCTGGAACATTTAAAACCAAGCGAGGTTGGCAGTTTGACGGCTCACGACGGAGCAATTCCTGAGCTTGTTCAAATTGATTATCGTAGATATGAAGGTTGTTGATAAAATAGAAAAACTTCCCAACCTTCCAGCCAAAGTGTTTAGCAATCATCATTTGAAGAGCCACGTACTGCATAGCGTTAATGTGGTGGGCCACCAACATATCATTCGAACGCTGGGTCAAGGTCGCATCCAGATAGATTTCTCCATCTACTCGACGGACATCAAACATGGTCTGAAAGGCGCATGGAAGGAGACCGTCTGTCTCCTCAAAAGCTTGATAATCCCAGAGAGAGATAATATTGCGACGATTCCAAGGATTGGCTTCCAACTGCTTGAGAATCTTATTAATGATATCGTGTTTCTTAACGACTGCCCCATAGCGCTCACCAATGGTTCCCGTGTCTCCCACTTCCCAATCATTCCAGTAATGAACATTGTACTTGCTATTCAGCACTTCTAAGCTATTAGACTGATCTTGGTAGATCCAGAGTACTTCCTTGATGGCGGATTTGATCGCAATGGGACGCAAGGTTGTGATGGGAAATTCCCCTTTAGACAAATCATACTCCGCAAAGGCACCCGTTACGTACTTGGAGTTGGCAACAGTCCCATCCTTGTACTTGGGACGAGCCTGCTCAGAAAAAACACCGTCTTTGAGGATTCGTTCAATATTTTCTTTAAAAATCGTATCAGCTTTTGTCATTTACTCTCACCTCATTTATTGTCCTAACTAGTATAGCATAAAAAAAGAAAGGAGGAAAATCACTGGCTTTAAAGTAGTATTTTCCCCTTTTTATTATCTTATTGCAATACAAGTGATGCTGCTCCGATAACTCCAGCATCATTTCCTAGAGTTGCGAGAGCTAATTTAGTTGATGTGCGTACTTGTGGGAAAGTATTTTCGTCGTAGACTTTTTGAACACCTTGGAGAAGGAATTCTCCCGCAGCTGACACCCCACCACCGATAACGATTGTTGAAGGATTGAGGATTGAGCCGATATTGGCACAAGCGATACCCAAGTAACGTGAGAAGTTACGGTAAACGATCAAGGCAAGGTCGTCCCCTTCTTTTGCAAGGTCAAAGACAGTTTTGGCTGTTACTTCTTCACCGTCGTCGATCAAGCGTTTCAAAGCCGCATCGCCTTCGTATTCATCTGCATAACGACGAGTCAAGTTGACAATCCCTGTTGCAGAAGCAACTGTCTCAAGACAGCCTTTTTTACCACAGGTACATGCGATTGGTTGGTCAAAGTCAACAGTGATATGACCAAGCTCACCAGCAGCACCAGCAACACCGTGGAGCAATTTGCCTTCTGCCACGATACCACCACCAACACCTGTACCAAGTGTCATAAAGACAACGTCCGGTTGGTTGTCACCAGCCCCCATCCAGCGCTCACCAAGAGCCGCCACGTTGGCATCATTATCGATGAAGAATGGAATACCCAATGCTTTTTCAATCTTTTCTTTAATTGGTTGAAGGGTTTTCCAGTTTAGGTTGTAGGCACCGATAACAGTTCCTTTTTCACGGTCAACCACACCAGGTGATCCCATCCCAATCCCTCGGAAGTCTGTGGCTGACAATCCAAGCAAGTCCAAACGATGTTGAATAGACTCGATCATATCATCTACAATATGGCTTCCTTCATCCAAAATATTAGTCTTGATAGACCATTTTTCTTGGATTTCTCCCTCTTGAGTTAAAATCGCAAACTTGACAGATGTTCCACCAAGGTCAATCCCTATAATCTTTTGACTCATCGTCTTCTCCTTTTTAATTGAAAATGCTTACAGATATAGTATAACAAAATCGTCCATTTTGTGCAAAGGTTTGCATTAACTTCCTAGAAATTATTCTGATTTATGGTTTCCAAAGACCAGAACCATCTACGTAGTATCTGCCACCATCAACTCGCTCATTCTTTGCCATTTTACCATCTGATTTCAAATAGTAATTTCCTTGCCAAGTATTACGAGCGTATGAACCATCTGATTTCAAGTAGTACCAAGATTGATAAGAAGAGTCATATATCCACTCACCTTGTGCCATTTTACCGTTCGCTTTGAGATAAAAAGCGCCTTGCCAAGCATTTTGGGCATAGGATCCATCTGATTTCAAATAATACCAAGCTTGGTATGATGAATCATAAATCCATTCACTTTGAGCCATCTTTCCGTTTGCTTTAAGGTAGTAACTTCCTATCCATGTGTTTCGTGCATACGAACCATCCGATTTGAGATAATACCATCCCTTGTAATATGAGTCATATATCCACTCACTCTGAGCCATTGTTCCATCTGATTTGAGATAGTAATCTCCTTTCCAAGAATTGGTTACTAGATTACCATTGTCAGAATAATAATACCAATATCTATCCTGCTTAACCCATCCACTAGAAGAAACTCTATTCTGTGGACTAGACTGGCGTGGTTTAAAGACTCCCCGAGGTGCATTTGCACGTTCACAAGCTATCCCATCACCATCTTTGTCTAGTCTTGAAGAATATCCAGGCTCTCCTCTATGGATATCAGAATAACCATTTTCCCATGCTTCTTTACAACTAGAAAAATGAATATTTTCTTCTGCACTAACCGGTTGAGCAAACAAACCTAAAATTGGAAAAACAGTAAGAATCACTTTCAGCAAAATTGTTTTTTTCATCATTTCCTCCTATAAAATGACATCGTTTTCTTTTTATTTTATCAAACTTAATTCAACAATTCAATATATACATTATATTTTTTGATTTATAAAGTTTATTTAGAATTCACTTCCAACTCATACAAACCTCTGACTGCGTTACAGCCATAGATAGCCTCCGCCTGAGCTAGGTCTTTTAAAGTCAAGACTTTTTCCTCTACCAGTCCTCTTTCCAGCAAATGCTGACGATAAATTCCTGGCAAAATTCCAAGTCTGATAGGCGGTGTGTAGAGTTTTCCAGCGATTTTCAGAACTAGATTCCCGATAGACGTTTCCAATAGCTCTCCTACCACATTATGGTAAATGATTTCCTGTTCCCCTAAGCTCAAGTGCGGTCTGTGAGTGGTTTTGAAGTAGGTAAATGATTGATTCAAATCTGCTTCTTGCAGACAAAGTTTGGCTTTGCAGAAACTTGGACTGAGAGGTGCTAAGATTTGGCGACTGAGTTCTATCTCTCCAGATTTGCTGAGACCAATTCGCAAACGGTAGTCTTGATTAACATCACAAACTTGGCACTCTTCCTCTATCTTTTGTCTCAGTTCTTCTGGGTCAAAAGGAAAGGAAAAATAACGACTCGCCTTTGTCAATCTTTTCAGATGTTGATCTTCAAATAGCAAACGTTTCTGGCTGATTTTCCCTGTAGTAATCAATTTGAAACGAGCTTGTTTACGATAGAGAACAGCCGCCTTTTGATGCACTTCACGGTATTCAGACTCCCAGGTGCTATCCCAAGTAATCCCGCCTCCAACTCCATAAATGGCTTGGCCCTTGTGAAGTTGAATGGTCCGAATGGCGACATTGAAAATTCGTCGCCCATTTGGAAGCAAGAGACCAATCGTTCCACAGTAAACTCCTCTGGGGTGTGGCTCCAAGTCCTTGATGATTTCCATGGTCGCAATTTTCGGAGCTCCCGTTATTGATCCACAAGGAAAGAGAGAGCGAAAAATGGCAACCAAGTCCACATCCTCTCGCAACTGACTCTTGATGGTCGAAGTCATCTGCCAGACAGTCGAATACTGCTCCACTTGGCACAGACGCTCCACATGCTCACTACCCACTTCAGAAATACGGTTCATATCATTGCGCAAGAGATCCACAATCATCATATTTTCAGAGCGATTTTTAGGATCCTGCTCCAACCAACTAGCCTGTTCTAAATCTTCTTGGTCGGTCAACCCGCGCTGGGTTGTTCCTTTCATTGGGCGAGTCGTTAATTCACGGTCATTTTGCTCAAAAAAGAGCTCTGGGCTCATGGAAATCACTGCCATCTCATCATGTTCAACATAGGCATTGTAGCCCGCCTCCTGCTCTACCACCATACGATTGTAAATGGCAAAAGGATTGACACTCAAGTCTTGCTTGAGTTGGACAGTGTAATTTACCTGGTAGGTGTCCCCCTGACGCAAATGATGGTGAATCTGGGAAATAGCTTTTTTATAGTCCTCTGCAGATGTTTGTTCTCGCCACTTTGAAGGCAGATCTACTTCCTCATAAGTCAAAGGAATAGGCGATGTTTCTACCCTATCATGAACTGTGAAATATAGCAGATACTCTGCCAGTAAAGGAGCTTTATGAACTGCTAATTTCTCCTCAAATGCAGGTGCAGCCTCGTAGCTGACATAGCCCACTACATAGTAGCCTTGCTCTTGGTAGCTTTCCACTTGTGCCAGCAAGTCTGCTACTTCTGCTAAATCTCTCGTTTTTAACTCTCTGATCGGCTGGGTAAAGGTGTATCTCTCCCCCAAAGCCCTAAAATCAATCACTGTTTTTCTATGCATATCTTAAGTATAGCACAAAAAAGCCAACCTAGAACAGCTAAATCCAGCTTTGTTTATTGATTTCTATAACGAAAAATCTTCTCTACCTTGCTTTTTTCTACTTTTGGCAATTCTCCATCAGATAACACCCCTTCTTCTTGTAAAAACTGATCTTATTTGGAGCACTTTGCACAAGAATCCAACAAAAAAGAACAGAGGAAGTCATGGTATCTATACCGTTGTTTCCTCAGTCTTTTGCTTTTCTTCTGTTACTACAGAATGATTTCACGGCTTTCTGATAGAATCTTGTGGATAATGCGCACGCGCACCTCCGATTAGTTTGGGACGACTAGCTAGAGCCGTTACATGGGCATGCCCAATTTCTCTCAAAAGAGGGCGAATCGGAACCTGAACATGCTTGACATGCATGCCAATCGCAGTATCTCCGATATCCAATCCAGCATGGGCCTTGATAAATTCAACCTCAACTGGATCCTGCATAAACTTGAAGGCTGCCAACTGACCCGAACCTCCCGCATGAAGAGTCGGAAGGACACTGACGATTTCAAGACCAAACCGCTCTGCCACCTGACGTTCAACAACGAGGGCTCGATTGACATGTTCACAGCCTTGAACAGCTAGATGAATTCCTTTTTCCTCTAGGATAGCTAGAATGGTCTTCACAATGATTTCCCCAATTTCTTGGCTGGATTCCTTGCCAATCTGACCACCTATCACTTCACTAGAAGAAAGGCCCAAAACAAAGATGGCTCCTTGCTTCAAATTAGCCTTGTCTATTACATCTTCTACAATCTGGCTTGTTGCTCTTTGAATGTCTTTTTCCTTCATACTTGATACCTCTTTTGTCACTATCTATCATATCTTTTTTTACTGATTTTATCAAGGCCAACAAGTCATTCTGATTTTTAAAAGCAAAACTCCCAGAATAGACTGGGAGTTAGCTAATTACTATTTTATTAATGCATATTTCAACTATCGTCCCTTTTTCGGGTGCAGAATTGATCTTCATCTGATAGTTTTCTCCAAAATGAAGTTTGAGTCGTTGGTCGACATTTTGAAGGCCAACTCCCCCACGTTTGAGCTGACTTTGACTGCTATCGCCAGGATTTTGGAAACCAACACCATCATCCTCAATGCGGATGACAAGCCCTGTATTCTGTTTCTGAACAGAAACTTTAATATGTCCCTGACCTTCCTTCTCCTTGATACCATGGTAGAGGGCATTTTCTACAAGAGGTTGCAACACCAGTTTAGGCAAGACTAAATTATCAAAGTCAGGTTCTTCATCAATCTCATACTCCAGCTTATCACCATAGCGTTGTTTCTGGATAAAGAGGTACTGGCGGACATGATTGATTTCATCAGAGAGGCAAATCAAATCCTTTCCTTGATTGAGCGCCAAGCGGAAATAGGTTGCCAAGGACTTGGTCACCTGAACCACTCGCTGACTATCCTGAAACTCAGCCATCCAGATGATAGTGTCCAAAGTATTATAGAGGAAATGGGGGTTAATCTGGCTCGACAGTGCTTGAAGTTCATACTGCCGGGTTGCTTCTTCCTGCCTGCGCACATCTGCCATCAACTGATCAATCTGATCCAACATAGCATTAAACTGGCGAGTCACTTCTCTCAGTTCATAGGCGCCAGCTTCTTTGGCTCGAAGATTTTGTGTACCAGAAGCAATTTCCAGCATGGTTTCTCTCAGATCCTTCAAAGGGGCAATCCAGCGTTTGAGACTGAACCACACCAAGCAGATACAGGCAAGAAGAGATAAGGCACTAGCACCAAGCAAGGTCCACATGAGTTGACTCCGAACCTGGTCTAACTTCTCCAACGAAGACACGCCTATAACCGTCCAATCAGTCCCTGCAATCTTTTCCTGACTGACGTAGGATTGGTGATCCAGCGTATAGCCCTGCCCCGTCTCGATGTAGGGTTTCATGGCCTCCATTTCACTTGCTGAGCTATAGACAGTACGTTTAGGATGGTAGACAAATTCATGGTTTTCATTGATGATAAAGGCAAAGCCCTGCTGGCCCAACTGGAGTTGGTTGAGATAGGCTTCCAGAGTTTCATAGGAAATATCCAAACGAAGTACGCCAAGATTGGCCCCCTCTGCATCAACCAGTTCTTGAGTGACAGAAATAACCCACTGACTATCCGATTTACGAGCTGGTGTCAAAACTGGCTTAGCTCCCTGATGAATAGCCTTTTGGTACCAATCCTCAGCCATCATATCTGAGGAAGTTTTCATCTGCACACTGTCATCTGTAGAAATGACCTGACCGGATTTGGTGACCAGTACCACCGTTTTCAGGTCCTGGTCTGCCTTTAAGATGGTCAAAAACAGATCTCGAATTCCCTTGGCTTGGACTTGGTTAGGATTCTCAGCATAGGCTAGGACATCCTTCTGCTGAGTCAAACTGGTAGAGGTGGTTTCTAATTTTTTGATATAAGACTGAATAAAGTGGCTAGTTTGGCTAATGGTCGTTTGGCTATTACCCTCAATAGTGGCCTCAATGGCTGCTGAACTAGATTGATAATAGAAAGTCCCAACCAGAGCTAAGAGAATGAGAAAGACCAGAAAGATGGAAATAACCATTCTTACTAGGAGAGAAGAACGCTTCATCGGCCTTCTCCCTTCTTAAACTGACGAGGTGTCACACCTGCAATCTGTTTAAAACGTTGAGTAAAATAGTTCATATCTTCAAAACCAACCTTTTCGGCTATCTCGTAAATCTTTAAATCTGTAGTCAGAAGCAAGAGCTTGGCTTGTTTAACACGCTCTCTCACCAGATAATCCTGAAAGGGCAAGCCCAACTCTTTCTTAATCAAGGAGCTCAGATAAGTCGGACTAAAACCCAAGTCACTGGCCAAAGACTTCAAACTAAACTGACTGTCAGCTAGATGGGACTGGATTTTCTGAGCAATATTTCCCTCAAACTTATCAGTTAATAAATCTTGTAACTGCTCTTCTTTTTCTTCCTTGTCTAGTTTTTGCTTGATTTTCCCCAACATTTCCTCAATATCCTGACGAGAAAAGGGTTTGAGCAGGTAATCATCTACACCGAGTTTGACAGCAGACAAGGCATAATCAAAATCATCGTAACCTGTCAAAAATACCAGATGCACCTGAGGATAGGTTTCTCGGACCAGACTGGCCAACTGGATGCCATTTAGCTGAGGCATATTGATATCAGTTAAAATGATATCTGGCACCTGCTTTTGAATCAAATCCCAAGCCTGTCTTCCATTTTCAGCCTGACCGATGATTTCCATATCGTATGCTGCTACATTGACCAGCTTGGTCAAGCCTTGTCTTACCAGATACTCATCTTCTACGATTAAGATTGTGTAGGTCATGCTCCGCTCCTTTACCACTTACTAGTATCAGTATAGCAAAATTCTCCTCTAACTGCTTAGGAAAGACTTCTTAATCGACATAATCTAGTAAATAGGCATAGCCTTTTTCTTCCATTTGGTCTTTGGGAATAAATCGGATAGAGAGACTATTGATACAGTAGCGCAAGCCACCCTTGTCCTGAGGCCCATCTGTAAAGACATGGCCAAGGTGAGAATCTCCAACTCGACTTCTCACTTCCATGCGCGTCATATTGTAAGACTTATCTTCCTTGTAGGTAGCAACATCTGGACTGATTGGTTGGGTGAAACTAGGCCATCCGCAACCAGACTCAAACTTGTCCTTTGATGAAAAGAGGGGTTCGCCAGTAGCCACATCCACATAGATACCGGATTCAAATTTATCCCAGTAGCGGTTTGAAAAAGCTCGTTCTGTTTGATTTTTCTGGGTAACTGCATACTCCTCAGGTGACAAGTTCTTTTTCAATTCCTCATCACTTGGTTTAGGATATTTACTGGCATCGATGACGGGGTAGGCAGCCTGATTGACATTGATATGACAGTAGCCATTTGGATTTTTCTTGAGGTAGTCTTGGTGGTAATCCTCAGCCACTACAAAATTCTTCAAGTTTTCCTTTTCAACTGCCAGAGGTTGGTCATATTTTTTAGCAACTTCATCAAAGACTTGGTTAATCACCTCTAAATCCTTGTCATCTGTGTAATAAACGCCAGTACGGTACTGGGTCCCCACATCATTTCCTTGTTTATTTTTGCTGGTTGGATTGATAATGCGGAAGTAATGAAGTAGGATTTCCTTGAGGGAAATTTGGTTGGCGTCATAGGTGACATGGACAGTCTCCGCATGTCCTGTTTGGTTAATCAATTCGTACTTGGTTGTTTCCCCTCTACCGTTTGCATAGCCTGAAACAGCATCTGTTACTCCAGGCACGCGTGAGAAGTATTCCTCCACTCCCCAGAAACATCCCCCAGCTAGATAAATTTCGTGCAAGTCTGCGTCTTTACTCACTTCTGTTTTTTTCACTGTTTTTCCTCCTTGGCTAACTGATGCTTTCTCAATTTGCGAGCTATCTGTCTGCCCTGCATTTCGCATCAATAGAAAATAGAAACCGCTTATGGCTAGGAGAATGACCCCTGCCAAGACAAAAAGTTTTACTTTATCATTCATAGCCTTTCTCTACCCCATTTCTTTCAATTCTTTTAAAATCATATCCTTATCCATAAAACCTGGTTGCGTTTTGACCAGCTTGCCTTCCTTGTCTATAAAGGCTTGAGTGGGGTAAGAACGGACACCATAACTTTCCAAGAGTTTACCTGATGGATCAATTAAAACTGGAAAATTTTTATAATCCAAGCCCTTGTACCAATTCTTAAAGTCCGCTTCAGATTGCTCCCCCTTGTGACCAGGAGAGACCACTGTCAAAACTACATAGTCATCACCAGCATCCTTAGCGATTTCATCGGTATCTGGAAGACTGGCTAGACAGATGGAACACCAAGAAGCCCAGAATTTGAGATAGACTTTCTTGCCCTTGTAATCAGACAAACGATAGGTCTTGCCATCTACACCTGTTAGTTCAAAATCAGCGACTTCCTGACCTTTAGTCGCAGTTTGTGAACTAACTTGTTCTGTTTTGGATTGCTCCTTCATAGTAGACTCGTCTGCCATGTTTTTAGCCGAACAGGCTGCCAAACAACAGATTGAGCCTACTCCAAGGAGACATGTTTGCCATTTTTTCATTTCTTTTTCCTCTCTATTCAAATAATGTAGTCAAAATGGAAGCATTTCCCAAAAGCACCAAGATTCCCATCAGGATAATGAGGAAACCACCCACTTTTTTGAGGGTTCCGAGATAAGGATGGAGTTTTCGGAAATGTTTTAAAACATAACTGGAAGCAAGAGCTAGAACCAAAAATGGTAGTGCCAAACCCAGCGTATAAACCAACATGAGACCAGCTCCCTGCCAAGCTTCTGAACCACCTGAAGCCGCCAAGGCTAAAACAGACCCCAGAACCGGCCCCACACATGGCGTCCAAGCAAAACTAAAGGTCAACCCCAGTAAAAATGCCTGACTATAGCCGTTACCCTTTTGCCCCTGTCTCTTTAATTGTAGCCTTCTTTCCTTGTAGAGTCCCTGCAAATGTAAAACTTCCATCTGGTGCAAGCCCAAGAGAATGATAATCGTACCCGTCACATACTGAAACCAAGAAGCATACAGCAAATTGCCTAAAAAACCAGCTCCATAACCCAGTAAGATAAAGATAAAAGAAATCCCCGCTATAAAGGCCAAAGTTCGCAATAAACTAACAAGTGAGATTGAAAATTTTCCACTAGAAGCCTGAGCATCATTCTTATCATCCAACAAGACCCCCGCATAGACTGGCAACAAGGGTAAAATACAAGGAGAAAAGAAGGAAAGAATTCCAGCAAGAAAAACACTGATAAAAAAGATTACATTATCCATTGCCTTCCTCCGTTCTTTGATTTGATAGGACTATTATAGCTCCAAAACTCCAGAAAAAACAGGGACAATGATAGGGAAAAATAGGAATTTAATCAGTTTATTTAGAAATCTGGCACAAAAAAAGCCAGACAAGGTCTGACTTTGATAAAAACAGAAAAGAGAATCACCTGTCTTCCCTGCTTATCTGGTAATAAATAAGGTCCGCAACGTAGTCTTTTCTCTCCACACCATTGGCAATGGTTTTTAGATAAGACATTCCCGCTTTTTCCATCACACGGCCTGAAGCTGGGTTGAGACTAGCGTAGCGAGCTCTGACTTTTTGAAAGCCTGCTTGAGTAAAACAGAAGTCTAGCACAGCTTTCAAGGCCTCTGTCATCGTACCTCGGCCCCAAAAGTTTTTTCCTAAAACATACCCAATTTCACAACTTAAATCTTCCTCGTGCATTTCAATGATGCTGATATCTCCTATCACATGCTCTGGGTTCTCTTTGAGACAAATAGCCCATTTGTAATAGTTGGGATTGTTATAGGATGCAACCCAATTTCGAATCGAGTTCCGAGTCACCTCGACATCAGGATGAGGATCCCAAGAGACATAGATTAGATTCTCAGCAGACGAAGCCCAATTTTGAAACATGGCTTCCACATCACT
The DNA here is from genome assembly GCA_963515155.1 of Streptococcus oralis. Classification (GTDB taxonomy): domain Bacteria; phylum Bacillota; class Bacilli; order Lactobacillales; family Streptococcaceae; genus Streptococcus; species Streptococcus oralis_CW. Next base: position 28,652 of record CAUPXG010000002.1, read on the forward strand.
CTCCACAAATCTTCTCAAGATCAAACGTTCTGTCTGTAATATTTGCGTACCGATTGCTTTCATCATGGTACCTCGCTTTCTAAGCTTAAGGCTCAAGCTAAAAAGGTCCTCTGGACATTCCTCGTTTTCCCATTTCTAGACTCGGGATAAAAAGGTTCCCCGGACCTTCTTCGCTTTCTCATTTCTAGGCTCAGGGTAAAAAACTCCACTGGAGGTTCCTCGTTTTCCCATTTTTAGACTCGGGCTAAAAAGGTCCCCCGGACCTTCTTCGCTTTCTCATTTCTAGGCTCAGGGTAAAAACCTCCACTGGAGGTCATTCTTGCTCTCTAGTTTCAAGGCAAGAAGCTAAAAAGGTCCCCCGGACCTTTTTACTCCCAAAAGTCATCAAATACGGTGATTGGTAGGTGGCGTTTGTGTTGGCCTTTGTGCCACCAGTTTTCAATAGTCGCTTGGGCTTCTGGGCTGATTGTTTTTCCTTCGAGGTAATCATCAATTTCATTGTAAGTGACTCCAAGTGCGACTTCGTCTGCAATACCTGGTTTTTCTTCTTCCAAATCTGCTGTTGGGATTTTTTCATAAAGAGCTGGGTCTGCACCAAGTTCCTTCAAGAGTTGTTTCCCTTGGCGTTTATTGAGGCGGTAAAGAGGGAGAATATCTGCACCACCGTCACCAAACTTTGTAAAAAAGCCTGTGATATTTTCCGCAGCATGGTCTGTTCCAATGACGGCTCCGCTATGGGCACCCGCAAGGGCATATTGGGCAATCATACGACTACGAGCTTTAATATTGCCCTTGTTAAAGTCTGAAACAGGACTTCCTGTCGCTTCAACTGCAGCTGCCATGGCATCAGCTGATTCCTTGATATTCACAACCAAGCTGACATCTGGCTGGATGAAAGCGAGGGCTTTTTGAGCATCTGCTTCATCAGCTTGCACGCCATAGGGCAGACGGACAGCGATAAATTGGTAGCTGTCATCTCCTGTCTCAGCTCGCATTTCTTCCATCGCTAATTGTGCCAAGCGCCCTGCCAAGGTTGAGTCTTGTCCTCCAGAAATCCCTAGTACAAAGGTTTTAAGGAAGGGGTGTTTTTTCAAGTATCTTTTTAAGAAGTCAATCGAACGACGAATTTCTTCCTGGGAATCAATCACTGGTTTGACGCCCAGTTGCTGGATAATGGTCTCTTGCAAACTCATTCTTCTTCTCCTTCACCAAGGGCTTCTTTGCGCATCTTATCAATCAAGTCCATCTTATCTTGCCAAATATCACGGGCCAAATCTACTGGGTAATGTTGCGGATTGAGCACGCGCTTGTATTCATCCCATAGCTTGTCAAATTCCTTACGGGCATAATCCTGAATCTCAGTCAAACTAGGCAAGCTGTAAACTAATGTTCCTTCTTTGAAGATGTCCACCAAGAGAGGAACAGCATCAAAATTACGAACGGTCTTCTTGATGTAAGTATAGGTCGGATGGAACATTTTGATTTCTGTCATGCTGGCAACATCCACACCGTCATAGGTGATGTAGTCACCTTCTGACTTGCCTTTTTCACGACTGGTGATGCGCCATACTTGCTTCTTACCTGGTGTCGATACTTTTTCAGCATTGCTTGAAAGCTTGATGGTATTGCGCATCTTACCAGTTTCATCTTCGATAGCTACAATCTTATATACTGCTCCAAGAGCTGGCTGGTCATAGGCTGTAATCAGCTTGGTACCCACCCCCCAAACGTCAATCTTAGCGTGTTGCATTTTGAGGTTAAGGATGGTATTTTCATCTAGGTCATTGGAAGCGTAAATTTTGGCATCTGGGTATCCAGCCTCATCCAGTTGCTGACGGACTTTCTTGGAAATGTAGGCAATATCCCCAGAGTCGATACGAACACCCTTAAAGTTAATCTTGTCTCCCAACTCACGCGCTACCTGAATGGCAGCTGGCACACCGATACGCAACGTATCATAAGTATCTACTAGAAAGACACAGTCACGATGGGTTGAAGCATAGGCCTTGAAGGCCTTATAGTCGTTTCCATAAACCTGTACCAAGGCATGAGCATGAGTACCCAAGACAGGAATGCCAAAGAGTTTCCCTGCTCGCACATTACTAGTACCATTGGCGCCACCAATCACAGCTGCGCGTGTTCCCCAGATAGCAGCATCCATTTCTTGCGCACGACGTGTCCCGAATTCCATCAAAGGCTCATCTTCAATGACTGAACGAATACGTGCTGCCTTGGTCGCTATCAAGGTTTGAAAGTTAACGATGTTTAAGAGAGCCGTTTCGACCAATTGACATTGGGCAAGAGGGCCTTCAACCTGTACAATCGGCTCATTAGCAAAAACCAAGTCCCCTTCCTGAGCAGAACGGACTGTCAACTCCAACTTGAGATTTCGTAGGTAATCCAAGAATTCTCCATGATACCCAAGCGTCTCCAAGTAGGCAATATCGCTATCTGAAAAGCGTAAGTCTTCAAGATAATGTACAATTCTTTCCAAACCAGCAAAAACCGCATAGCCGTTATTAAACGGTTGCTGACGGAAATAAACTTCAAAGACCGCCTTCTTATTGTGAATTCCTTGGTCAAAGTAAACTTGCATCATGTTAATCTGGTACAAGTCCGTGTGCAATGTCAAACTATCATCTGGATACATCTGTTTTCCTTCTTCCTTTTTTACAAAGGTATGAACGTATTCTACCACTTTCACACCATCCGATAAATTAGTACTATTATAACACATTTTACCAAGATTGATAAAAAGCTAACAATCTATTCTCCATTCTCCAGTTCATCCATATCTTTCTCAAACTTTTTTTTGGGCCCATTCGCCATAACTTTTAAGCCCGAGATTGCCGATAAAAACCCAAGGCAGGTAAATCAGATAAGTAATGACCCAAGCAGACAAGTATTTGAAGTTCAAAGGATTGTGCTGATAAATTTCGATATTGAATTGATAATTTTGCAACATCAAGAGAGTCGTAATAGCGAGAGTTACCAGCAAACACCCTACAATCGTAAAATGAAAACGACTATAGTAGGTCACTCCAAGTTGTCGTGCACGATTGAAAAAGAAGAAAATTCCTAAAAGAAGGGTAACCAGAAGAATATTAGGATTAAAAAGAGCAGGTGCTAATACAGCCACCAGATAACTTAGAAGAATGAGCCCGATAAACATATAAAAAGACTCTGTCCCAGCTTTGTTAAACAGTTGTTCTTCTCTTTCGTCTAATAATTGATAATAAAAAAATCTATTTTTCATCTTCTTCCTCCCAAAATAATTGATCTAAAGTTTTGCCTAAGCATCTGCAAATGGACTGGCAAAGGGAGAGACTAGGATTGTATTTCCCAGCTTCAATCAGACCAATAGTCTGCCTAGTAACACCCACAGCCTCTGCCAAATCCCCTTGTGTTAAATCAAGCTCAACACGAGCTAATTTTAATTTTAAATTTTTAGCCACTAGCGTCCTCCTTCACATTTTTAAAAAGTTGCGCTTCTTTTAAAAACATTATACCATATATCTAACTTAATGCAATATATAAATGTCATTTTGTAAGATTTTATTAACAAAAAACTCTCTACCATCTTACATGATAAAGAGTATTCGTTCTTTTTTGATACTTAGCTAAGTTTCTCTCCAAAAGAAAGAAGTCTAGGTCACAAATCTTTTTGGTAATAGTGTCTCTGCCCTGTGTAGGGATAATCTTGCAAGGTAAAGACTTCCTTGTAGCCATGGCTTATATAAAAATTTGGCGCTTGAAACTGGTAAGTATTCACGAAAGAAAAACGACAGTTTCGATTCTTGGCTTCATTTTCTGCTCGCTGCAATAGTTTTGAACCAATTCTTTGTCCCCGTAATTCCTCTTTCACAAATAAATACTCGATTTCCAACCAGTTTCCGAAAGTCTCAGCTACTAATCCTGCCATGAGATTGCCCTTTTCGTCTTCGAGATAAAGGTTCAGTGGCTCGCTTTCAGCCACTTCTCTTTTAGAACGATTATAAGCACGAATCAAATCCCCTATTTCCTGCGCTTTATGCGATTCCATATTTTCCAATCTAATGTGCATCCAAACCTCCCAATAAACTACTACAGCTTGATTATAGTCTTATTTCGATGGACTGTCAAACTAGAAAAACTCACCAAACAGAGTTGATGAGTTCATGATTTATTTTCTAAATTTCCACTGACTATAAATCCCAAAAACAAGGATCCAGATAGCAGAACCAACTGCCCCCATGAAAGTGGACTCTTGCAAAAAGAGAGTCACAAAAACAAAGACGAAAAAGAGAATGGTTAGGGGATTAAGCAAGCGATACTGAGGCATGAGGTAGCCATCAGCCATGAAGTCTTGTGACTTGCGGTATTTGAGATGAGCCACCATAATCAAGATATAAATCGCGATGTAAACACCTGATGAAGATGCCGTAATCAAAGCAAAGGCATCTGAAACACCTGGCAACACATTGATAAAGGCAGCCAGAGCAATCAAGATTGCTGAGGCGATGATGGCATTTTGTGGAACATTGTGGCGAGAAAGGGTATCAACCTTGATGGCCTTTAAGAAACGATTGGGCGAATCATGGGCAATCTGATATAAGTGTCTCCCTGTTGAGTAGAGAGTTGAGTTAAGAGCAGAAGCTGCTGAGGTCAAGACCACAAAGTTGATTAGAGCCGCTGCCCACTTGATCCCTGCCAGTTCAAAGACCGTTACAAATGGAGAATCTGAAGAATTAAGATAAGACCAAGGAATAATGGCCATAATCGCAATGAGAGCTCCCCCGTAGAAGAAGATAATTCTGAGAGGAATCTCCTTAACAGCTTTGGGCAAGACCTGACGAGGATTCTTTGTTTCAGAAGTTGTCACCCCGATAAACTCAATCATCAGATAGGCAAAAAATACCATTTGAAAAGCCATGACAAAGTTCATAACTCCGTTTGGAAAAAGAGAGAACTGGTCGCTGATATTTGCCAAACTTGCAACACCATGCGGTGTCTTAAAGCCTGTCAAAACCATAAAGACCCCAGTGGCAATCATGGCTAAAATCGCCACAATCTTGACCATAGCAAACCAAAACTCGACTTCTCCAAAGAGCTTAACTGCAATCAGGTTGACCAAAGCCAAAATCGTTAAAAAGACCAGCTGAATCATCCAGCTAGGCCATGTGGGAAACCAGAAGCGGACATAGTCTGAGATGGCAGTGATTTCTGCCATACCGATAAAGACAACTGACAACCAATAAGACCAAACTGAGAAATATCCCCAGCCTTTCCCCAAATGACGGGTGATAAAGTTGATAAAGGTATGTTGTTCTGGATCTTGATACAGCATCTCCCCAACAGCCCTCATCATCAAAAACATAAAGGCTCCTGTAATCATGTAAATCAGAATGATCGAAGGTCCAGTAAGGCTGATAGAGCGACCAGCGCCTAGGAAAAGTCCTGTTCCGATTGTTCCCGCAATAGCCATCACCTGAACATGGCGATTGGTTAATCCACGCTCCATTTTATTTTTCTTCTTATTTGAACTCATATAGTCTCCTATTTATCCAAAAAACCAAAAAGGAGTTGAGCAAGGTAAAACCTTCACTACTCCTTTTTCATCCTATTTAGGCTGTTTTCTCAACCTTTAAGATTTTGACATCATAGCTACCAACTGGTGTTTCAATCGTTGCAGTATCGCCAGTCTTCTTGCCAATCAAAGCACGGCCAATCGGACTTTCATTTGAGACTTTACCAGCAAAAGCATCTGCACCTGCAGAACCAACAATGATGTAGACCTCTTCTTCGTCTTCACCGACTTCTTGGATTGTTACTGTTTTACCGATTGCTACCTCATCTTGGGCAACTGCATCGCTATTAACAATTTCAGCATAGCGAATTTTTGTTTCTAGACTTGAAATTTGACCTTCAACAAAAGCTTGTTCATCTTTCGCTGCTTCATACTCACTATTTTCTGAAAGGTCTCCATAGGAACGAGCAATCTTGATACGCTCTACGACTTCAGGACGTCGAACGAGTTTCAACTCCTCTAATTCTTTTTCTAGTTTTTCCTTTTCTTCAAGGGTCATTGGGTAAGTTTTTTCTGCCATTTTTTTAACTTTCTTTTCTATTTACTTTTTTAAAACAAAATTATGTGGAAAACCACATAATTTTAGTTTGAACTACTTGCTTGAGGTAACTTGCTATTGATATGCTCTGCAACGTTTTGATCATGTTCTTCTTTTGTTGTCGCAAAGTATACTTTACCGTCTTCAACATTGGCTACAAAGTACAAGTACTCACTCTTTGTCTGGTTTACACTTGCTTCAATCGCATCCGAACTTGGGCTATCAACCGGTCCAGGCATGAGGCCAAGGTGTGTGTAAACATTGTATGGTGAATCAATCGTTGTATCAATTCCAGCGTCATCTGCTAAACTAATCTTTTGACCAAGTTTTCCTTGAGCATATAGGATAGCGATATTACTTTGAAGTGGCATACCGGCATTCAAGCGGTTATAGAAGACACCTGCGATTTTCTTGCGGTCTTCGGTCTTAGCTCCTTCTTTTTCGACAAGAGAAGCAATGCTGAGCAATTCATTAACTGTCAGATTCTTTTCTTTGATCGTAGCGTAATATGGTGACATAGCCTTATCCATAGCAGCCACCATCTCATCAATCAAACTTTCAACAGTTGTACTGTCTTTGATTGTATAGGTCGCTGGGAAAAGGTAGCCTTCAAGACGATAACGAACGCTACTATCTTTGGTTGGAAGACTTCCAAGTAGGTTTGGATACTTGGCTACTAATTGTGAGATAAAGGTCTCATCTTGAGCTTTTGCCAAGAAAGCATCCGCAGTAAGAGGTTCTTTAAATTCACCTTGAAGTTGTCCTACTGTTTGAGCGATTTGCTCTAATGTATAGCCTTCTGGAATGGTCAAGTTTGAAAGAACAGGTGCCTGAGCTTCAGGAGTCCCACCTTTTTGCAATTCTTGAATCAACTCATCCGTACTCATACTCTTCTTCAAGTTATAATAACCTGACTTCAAGTTGGCATGGCTATAGTATTTAGCATAAAGACTAAAGATAAGTCCATGTTTAACCAAACCAGATTTTTCCAAGGTGCTTCCAATTTCTTGAACATTTGCACCGTCTGGGATTTGAACCGTTACGTAATCCTTAGAGCTCGCATCCACAGGTTTCAAAGAATCTTGCACATAACCATAACCAAAATAACCACCAACTGCAACGAGTACTAGGAGAACTAGAACTGTTACTAGGCAACCTTTAGCTTTTGATTTTTTCTTTTTCTTAGTTGATGTTGCACCTTGACGACGACTACGACGTGGAGCATCAGCTAATCCACTGCTAGATTCTGTAGAAACAGGCTCTACTCTTTCAGGCATTCCTGGAGTGATTTCCTCTTTCTTGTCTTCTGTTTTATAGGTTACGGCTACCTTAGTCGGAGTATCGTTAAATTCTTTTTCTTCGGGTTTAAGCTCAACTGGTTCTACCTTAGGTTGAACAGGTTCCACTACAGGTTCTTCAGCCAGATGAATCGGCTCTACTAGAGGTTCGTCAGATTCTACAACTTCAATCTTATCAATGATTGGCTGTCTAATCTCTTCCTCTTCTTGGTCATCCGTTTCATCAGTTCTATCACTTGAAAGTGGAGGAACACTTGGTGCATTTTTTAGGATTTTATCGACAACAGATAGGGAATCAGCCATCAACTCTTCTGTTGATGTTTCTGTTTCACGATTTGAAGGAGTTGCTGAACTAGCTTGAGATGATGAAGCCGTCAGATTTGGAATCTCTACTTCTTTCTCTCTTCTATCTTGTTCTTTTACTCTTTCTAAATCACGTAGAATCTGCTCTTTAAAGCTTAATTTTTCTTCTTCTCTTGATTTTTCAGTCAAAAGCATTACCTCCTTGTTGACAATCCATAATATTATATCTTAAAAGTCGCAGAAAAGCAACCAACTAGGGCATTCCCTAGCTAGTTTTATTGATTTTCAGGCTGCCAGACCATATCATACCATGTTTCCCCAGCAAAGCTTGACTGGGATATTCCTTCATTAACAAAGCCATGTTTTTCATAATAGGCGATAAGGTAGTCATGACATGTCAAGTTAATGCCCTCTCGTTCATGTTCTAAAGCGACTTCTTTCAGAGCCTTTAATAGTCTTTTCCCCACTCCCAAAGCCTGTGCTTCCTTGGCAATAGATAGGCAAGTCACAGAAATATAACCTCCAGGTTGATGGCTATAGTCTTTTATTTCTTCTGTAAAGGACTGATCATGTAGATGGCGGTGTGGGACGACTGGACCTTCGATATAACCAAGAATACGCCCCTCTTTTTCAGCTACGAGAAAACTGGTCTGAATTTCCTGCAAATGCGCTTCAAAGACCGAACGAGGAATGGCTTCCTCAAGGGAAAAATTCTCCAGCTCTATCTCTATAATCCGATCCAAATCCGAAAATCTTGCTTGTCTGATTTTCATATTTCCTCCTGATAAAAAGGATTTTCCCAAATCAGATACCATTCAGAGCCACTGCCATAATGACTATCGGTCACTTCTTCTTCAACAAAGCCATTCATTTCAAAATATGATAGTAGTTCATCAGGACTCTGCAAAAGAATACCTTGATAATCTAGTTCGACTGTCACCTGTTTCAAGGCCGCAAGAAGAAGAGTTCCCAGCCCCTGTCCCCGATGGTCAGGATGAATAGTCAATGATTTTATTTCTATCCATTTGGGATGAATAGACTGAACTTCTCCCAAAACATAGCCTAAGAGCTGATTTTCATTCCCAGCTACAAGAAAGGTACCCGCAGTCTTGCGGATACTCTCTTCTAAAGATTGGCGGCTAAGTGACTCTTCTGATGAAGGATTGGCTTCTTCAATCGCCAACATTTCTTCTAAATCTGATAGGGTGGCTTGCCTTATTGTGATTGGAATTTCCATCTGTTTTCCTTATTGGACGTTGCTTGTCAAGTTAGACAAAAGACGTTCAAATGAATATTCATAGGTTTGGATATCTCCAGCACCCATAAAGACGTAAACAGCATTGTCATGGTCTAGGAGTGGAGAAACATTTTCAACAGTAATAACCTGGTGTTTCTTGTTAATTTTATTGGCTAAGTCTTCTACTTTGACATCACCATGGTCCACTTCACGAGCTGATCCATAGATTTGCGCTAGGTAGACGGCGTCTGCTTGATTCAATGCATGGGCAAATTCGTCCAACAAGGCAATGGTTCTTGTAAAGGTATGCGGTTGGAAGATTGCCACGATTTCCTTGCTTGGATATTTTTGACGAGCTGCATCCAAGGTTGCAATGATTTCTGTTGGATGGTGGGCAAAGTCATCAATGATTACTGTATCATTGACAATTTTTTCAGTGAAACGACGCTTAACACCTGCAAAAGTTTTCAAGTGTTCACGGACCAAGTTCAAATCAAAACCTGCTGTGTAAAGAAGGCCAATAACAGCAGTCGCATTCATGATATTGTGACGACCAAAGGTTGGAATGTGGAATTGACCCAACTCTTGACCACGGAAATGAACGGTGAATGTCGAACCAGTCGTAGAACGAAGAAGATCGCTAGCTACAAAGTCATTGCCCTCAGCTTCAAACCCATAGTAATAGATTGGCGCATTGGCTGTGATCTTACGTAACTCAGGATCTTCACCATATACAAACAAACCTTTGGTAATTTGTTTGGCATAGTCGTTAAAGGCATTGAAAACGTCCTCTAGACTTGTAAAGTAGTCTGGATGGTCAAAGTCAATGTTGGTGATGATAGAGTATTCTGGGTGGTAAGGCATGAAGTGACGCTCATATTCGTCTGATTCAAAGACGAAATATTTGGCATTGGCTGAGCCGCGACCTGTCCCGTCACCAATCAAGAAGCTGGTATCTGTGATGTGAGACAAGACGTGTGACAGCATACCTGTTGTTGAAGTTTTTCCATGAGCTCCTGCTACTCCCATGCTGACAAAGTCGCGCATAAAGCTACCTAGGAATTCATGGTAACGTTTGTAGCTGATACCATTTTGATCTGCATAGGCGATTTCAACGTTGTTATCTGGACGGAAGGCATTCCCCGCGATAATCTCTACATCACCTTGTAGGTTTTTTTCATCAAAAGGAAGAATCGCAATCCCTGCCTGCTCTAGTCCACGTTGAGTAAAGTAATATTTTTCAACGTCTGAACCCTGAACCTTATGTCCCATTTGATGCAACATCAAAGCTAGGGCACTCATCCCTGATCCCTTGATTCCAATAAAATGATATGTTTTTGACATGCTTTTCTCCCCTACTCAGTAATTCTTGTCAGATTCAACTCTTGGGCAACCTGACGTTCCTGTTCTGTTTGCTTATTCTTTTTATTATAGATTTGACTCTTCTTTAGAAAATCGTAGTTGTTCTTTTTAGCTTTTTCCGTTTGGTTTTTCGGAGTTGGATTCGCCACTTGGCCAACCTCCTCAGCTAAGATATAGTGAGACTGGCTCAAGTTTTTGCTAAATTTGGCAAACTCACCAGGATTTTCCTTTTGAAATGGTGCTGTTGGTTGGTTTCCTTGACGAACAAGTGTTGAACCATTGTGTCGTCTAGTATGACTAACATCTTGAGTCAAATACTTGGCTGAGCGTTTCTTCTTCAAGTCCGCACGCGCCTCTTCTCGAGCCAATTCAGCATACGTTTTTTCAACTTTTTTAGGTTCTGGGCTTGACTTTGACTCCTTAGTAACCACTGGAGAAACTACGGTTTCTTCCTCATTGATAGGAGACCATTCCAAATAGTTCTTATCGCGGTAATCACCTTTGATATTGCTAATAAAGTCTGACTCATCGTACAAGTCCATGACTGGCATTTTGGTCAGCATGATCTCATCATCTGACACCAATGGAAATCGATCTTGTTTCATTTTGTATTTCCTTTCAACACTTCATTATAGCGTATTGTATTGATTTTTCAAGTGCTGGCTTCAGAAATTCCCAAAATTTCACGAATTTCTGCCAGACTGAGACTCGCACGTGACTCCGTACCATCTAAAACTTGGGAAACCAAATGTTTCTTTTGTTCTTGAAGTTCTTGGATCTTTTCTTCAATGGTCCCCTTGGTAATCAAACGATAGACCTCGACCATCTGCTCCTGCCCCATGCGGTGGGCTCGTCCGATGGCCTGTGCTTCGACTGCGGGATTCCACCAAAGGTCAACCAAAATAACCGTATCAGCTCCCGTTAGATTAAGACCAACACCACCCGCCTTAAGGGAGATGAGAAAGGCATCTCTTTCCCCTTGGTTAAAGGCCTTGGTCATCTCCTGTCTGTCATGAGCAGGAGTTGAACCTGTGATTTTGAAGGAGGTCAAACCCAAGTCTAGGAGTTCTTGCTCGATTTTTTCCAACATTCCTTTGAACTGGGAGAAAATCAAGACCCGGTGCCCACCATCAGCCACTTGTAGCAATAAATCTCGGAGACTATCTAATTTACCACTAGCTCCTTGGTAATCGTCCATGAAGAGTGCTGGCGTATCGCAGATTTGGCGCAAACGCATGAGGCCAGATAAGATTTCTACCCGACTTCTCTGGAATTCTTGATCTGTCACTTGCGCTAGGCGGTCTCGCATCTGTTGCAACTGGGCTAGATAGATGGCCTTCTGCTGATCTTCCAGTTCATTTTTATAAACGACTTCGATCAGGTCAGGTAGTTCTGTTAGGACTTCTTCTTTCTTACGCCTCATGACGAAGGGCTTGATAAACTGCGCAACTCGGTCAGCCGGTAATTTCATAAATTCCTTTTTACTTGGCAAGAGCCCCGGAAGCACAATTTGAAAGATAGACCACAACTCCCCTAAATGGTTTTCAATGGGCGTACCTGACAAAGCAAAAACTGCCGGCACCACAAACTGGCGCAAACTCTGAGCAATCTTGGTTTGGGCATTTTTCATGACCTGGGCTTCATCTAAAAAGAGAAAATCAAAAGCCATCTCTTGATAAAGCTCGCTGTCTTGACGAAATGTGGCATAGCTAGTCACATAGATTTGGTGATTTTCAGAAAGAATTGCTTCTCGATTCGCTTTCAAACCATGAACGACAGCCAAATCCAACTGTGGGGCAAATTTCCTGAATTCATCTGCCCAATTGTAGATCAAACCTGACGGAGCCAAGATCAAGACTCGACTATCTTCTGTCACCTGACTAGTCAAAAAAGCGATGGTTTGCAAAGTTTTTCCCAGTCCCATATCATCTGCCAGAATGCCACCAAAGCCATAGTGATGAAGCATCTTGAGCCAACGGACACCCTTTTCCTGATAGCCTCTCAAACTCGCCTGCACCCGTATATCTCCCAAAGAAAAGTCCTCTGGATGGGTCAAATCATGGGCTAAATGCTGAAATTCTTCCGAGAAGGAAATCCTGTCTCGGCCTTCAAAAAGCTGAGAAAGGCTATAAGCCAGAGATTTTCGCGCTTGGAAAGAACCACCTTTTAGCTCAACCCCCAGTTCCTGCAAATTTTGACGGATCTGCTTGGTTTCCTCATCAAAAAAGTACACTTGGTCAGAAGAACTGATATAGAAATCCTGATTGCTGGTCAGGGCTTTAAGAGCTTGATCAATCTCTTCTTGGGCAATCCCTTGGAAATCAAACTGAATCTCCAACAGTCCTCCCTTGGACTCAATCTGAACCTGAGGAGCTTGGACGCTGTAGAGCTGATTCATCTCATCAGACAAGAAAACCTGACCCAATTTCTCAAAAGCTGGAATCGTATGGTGAAAGAAAGAATAAACTGCCTCTGGCTTCAAAGCCTGTCTCCAAGACTGAAAATCAGCCTCAAAACCAGCCCCTAAACAGACTTGAAATAGTTGGTTTTCCAAGACGGCATCGCTTGAAAATGGTAATTGTTCCAGCTGTTGACGACTAGTCACCTTAACATCTCCATAGTCAAACTGGATATCTAAGCGGATGCGGCCGTCATCCTCCCTATCAAAGTAAAAGATTGGTGAAAAGGGTCTGATTTGCAAGCGCTCGGGGGCAGACACTGTTCCTAGCTGTCCAAATAAAGGCAGACAGGCGGCTAGGCGGTCACGATCACTGTTGTCAAACTGGAGGCATTTTCTCCCTCTTTCCTCCTGAGGAAGCTCCTTGATTTCCTTTAGGAGGCTGATTTGTTTAGGGTTTAAGAGATAAAGATTCCCCTTACGAAATAGAACTGCTCCCCCATAGAATACGTTGACTCGCTCACTTTCAGAGATCTCCATCTCAAAATAATCGGGATACTCCTGCACAGAAAAAGTGAAAAGTCCCGCATCAGGATTTAAATCATGAAAGAGAAGATTTTCATAACTAGTAATCTGGTGTTCAAAATGAAAATCTTCCAAGTTCATCAGCAACTCCACTCCCTGCTCAAAAAAGGTCAGAGGGAAAAAGAGGTGACGACCTTGATTGGGGAAAAAGAGGTCTTGACTCAGTCCCTCCTCAATCAAGCCACATAAAAAAGTAAGAACATCTTGACTAGCTGTATCAAAAGCATCCCAAGACAAGTCATTTTCATAGTGTTTCCCAATCATATATGACTTTCGATGGACCAAGACCTTCAAAAATAGAGGGATATCACGAATGACATAATATTTTTGACTATCAACTAAACCGATTCGGAGAGTACAAAGGAAACGATTGGTCCCAGCTTCTACCTGGCCTTGAGCCGACAAAGTGTAGATTTTCTCTCTCTTCTGAGGTTGGATACGCTCCAAAAAACTACCGCCAAAACTAACCTTGGTTTCGACCTCTTCTTGCTCTTCATGTCCTTTTTCTAAGGCTTGTAAAATCACCTGGCCTTCTTCATCATTCTTCAGATAATGCTCGAGCGCTGCGAGGTGAACACAGTAACCTCTTTTTTGGAAGAAATCGCAAGCACAAAAAACCAGATCATCCTCTAAACTGTAGCGCAAGTCTTCTCCCGCCACACGAGTATAGAGGCGATTCCCTTTTTCCTTGATAATCTCAATGTTGCCTGTTTCATAGAGTGTAACCCCCTCCATGCGCAACTTTCCCGGAATCAATTTAGCCATAGTTACCCCTTTATCTTATCTTTTCATTATACCACATTTTCCCCTATGAAAATAGCCTTCTAGGAAGACTTTTCTCCTAGAAGGCTGGATTTTTAAAGTGTAGCAAAAGTGGTCACGATGCGTTGGCAAACCTCTTCCAGTACGGACTTCGGCATAGCCACATTGAGGCGGGCATGAAGAGTTCCCTCCTCTCCAAAGTCCAAACCTCGATTCAAGATAACCTTGGCTTCATTCTTCAAAAGCTCTTGCAAGCGGTCATCCGTTAGGTCATAGGCTGAAAAATCAAGCCAGATCAAGTAGGTACCTTGCGGTTTCATGACCTTAATCTTGGTTTCGTTGCCCAAAACATCCACTACATAGTAAATGTGGTCCTCAATGACTTCTTTCAACTCTCCTAACCAGTCCTTGCCATAACGGTAGGCAGCTTCTGTCGCCAAATACCCCAAGCCTGAGATTTCATGTTGGTTATTGGCCAACTGGCGTTTTTGGAAAGCCACACGAAGCTTTGGATTTTCAATAACTGCATAGGAATTCTTGGTCCCAGCAATATTAAAGGTCTTAGTGGCACTACTCAAGATAAGGGCAAAGTCTTTAAAGGCGGGATCAATGGTATTGAATGACTGGTGTTTGTGACCAAAGAGGGCCAAATCTTGGTGAATCTCATCTGAAACAAGCAAAACACCGTGTTTTTGGCAGAGATGACCAATCTTTTCTAACACTTCCTTTTCCCAAACACGTCCACCAGGATTGTGAGGATTGCAAAGGATATAGAGTTTGACATCCTCTCCCACCAATTCCTTCTCCAGTTGGTCAAAGTCAATCTCAAACAGCCCGTCCTTTTCCACCAAAGAATTTGTAATCAATCTGCGATTGTTGAGTTTGACACTGCGTGCAAACGGTGGATAGACCGGTGTGTTAATCAGGACAGCCTCCCCTTCTTTTGTAAAGGCTTGAATAGCTGTTGAAATGGCTGGTACCACTCCCTCTATAAAGACGAGGGCATCCTTGTCAAAGTGATAGCCGTGTTGTGTGGCTTCCCAGTCCTGAACCGACTCAATCAAAGCATCACTGGCATAGGTATAGCCATAGACCAACTGATCTGCGTAGGCTTGTACAGCTTGTCGAACCTCAGGCAAAACCACAAAGTCCATATCTGCTATCCAGGCTGGTAGAACTTCGCGATCAGCTTCCGCTTCTTTCCATTTATAGGTATGGTGCCCAAAACGATTGGGCAGGTTTGTAAAATCATATTTTCCCATATCTATCTTATCCTTCCAAAGCTTGGCGCAAGTCCGCAATCAAATCTCTAGCATCTTCAATCCCGATTGACAAGCGCAAGAGGTCATCTGTTAAGCCATAGGAATGGCGCACTTCTGCTGGAATATCCGCATGGGTTTGCGTCGTCGGATAGGTGATCAGACTCTCTACCCCACCCAAACTTTCTGCAAATGAGAAGACCTTGAGGCTATTTAAAATATGAGGAATACGTTTTTCATCCACTACTTTAAAGGAAATCATACCCCCACGTCCAGTATAGAGCACTTCCTTGACAGCAGGTGAATCCTTCAAAAAGGCAACCACTTCTTGGGCATTGGCTGTCGAACGCTCCATACGAAGAGGTAGAGTTTTAAGACCACGAATCAACTGATAACTATCAAATGGTGACAAGACCGCACCAGTCGTATTGAGATTGTAGAACAGTTGTTCATATAGTTCTAAACTATTAGTCACAACCACCCCAGCTAAAACATCATTGTGCCCTGCTAAGTACTTGGTGGCAGAATGAAGAACGATATCCGCACCATCTTCAATCGGACGTTGGTAAATCGGACTGTAGAAGGTATTGTCCACCACTACCTTGGCACCCTTGGCATGAGCTAGTTTGGCTAGTTTGGCAATATCAAATTCCAACATCAAGGGATTGGTTGGCGTTTCGATATAGAGAACATCCACATCATTTTCCAGCTCAGTAATCAACTCTGCTTCAGTATTGGCATAGGTAAAATGGAAACGACCTTCCTGCTCCACTTGGTTGAACCAACGGAAAGAACCACCATAAAGGTCTCGCACTGCCAAGACTTTACTTCCTACTGGAAAGACACTAAAGGCCAGTACAATCGCAGCCATACCTGAGCTCGTTGCTAGGGCATAGTCCGCTGATTCAATAGCCGCCAAAACCTCCTCCGCCTTACTACGAGTTGGGTTTTTAGTACGGGTATAGTCAAATCCAGTAGACTGGCCAAACTCTGGATGCTGATAAGTGGTTGAAAAATGAAGCGGTGTCACCAAGGCACCTGTCGCCTTATCCGACTTGATCCCAGCCTGGGCCAAAATTGTGTTGATGTGTAGTTCTTTGCTCATACAATACCTCCAAATCTATAGTAACTATTGTACCACTTATTTTCACTAACTTATTTTCTTGTTTTCAAGAGCTAGCTATAGTTTCAAACTATATAAAAACGATAGTTCCTTGAGAAACTATCGTTTTTCCTGTTGAATAGACTGGTTATTTAACGTGTTTTGCCAGTTCTTCTTGGGCTTTTTTATTTGATTCTTCTTTTTCTTTTAGCCATTTTTCTTTCGCTTTTTCATACTCATCAGCCGTTACAGTCTTATCTTGCAACTTGAGGTACTTGTATGATTCGACACCCTTATTTCCAGCTTGTGAGAATGGTGATGAGAATGGAACTGTCTTTCTCAAGGTCGGTGTTCCACCCTGAGAAACGTTTGGAATAGCAAGGGCGCTATCAACGAGCCAAGCTTGAATTTCAGCATATTTTTCATAACGTTTTGCTGGATCTTGCTCCTTGTTCGCTTCTTCTAGCATTTGAGTGTAAGTATCCAGACCAACTGCCTTAGCCTTGTCATTGACCTCACCTGGTTCTAGACCAATGTTTTGCAACATACCACCGTTATTGACATTTAAGATATCAAGATAACTTGATGGATCCAAGTAGTCAGCACTCCAACCGCCATTATAGATATCAAAGTCTTTTTGAGCTGCGGTTTGAGCTAGGTAGCTAGAGTTGTCAAAGTCATCTGTTGATAATTGTTGGATATCGATAACCACATTCTCAGCTCCTAGAACAGATTCGATGGATTGTTTCAAAGAACTTGCTTCAAGTACACCTTTTTTAGCTGATTGGTCAACTGTTACGTCCAAGTGGATTGGGAATTGTACACCCTTAGCTTCCAATTCTTTCTTAGCTTCTGCAAATTTAGCCTTGGCCTTGTCAGGATTGTAGTATGGATCTTGCGCATCTGCAAAGTTGATTCCTTGCCATTCTTGGCCATAGTTGACCATCTTTTCTGAAACAACATCGCCAAAGTCTTTTCCGTTGATACTTACAAACGTCGGAGGTACAACCAAGTTACGAATAATCTTTGTTGCTCCGTCCTCCCCTTGAGATTGTGCTCCATAGGCTGTACGGTTATAAGCATAGTTGAAGGCTTGACGGAAGTTTTTATTCAGAACTGCTTCTTGGGTTGATTTCTTTTCGATATCTGAAGATTTAGACGTGAAGTTATAAGATTTTCTGTCCAAGTTGAAGTTCAAGTAATAAGAAGTTGCGTTTTGCATACTATAGATGATGTTATCCTTGTTCTTCTCTTTAATGCCTTCAAAGCTTGAGCTATTTGGATAGAGACGCGCGTAGCTGTATACTCCTTCTACAAAGTTACGTGCTAGTGCATCTTGGTCACTACCATCATAATAGGCCAATTTCACATCATCCACAAAGACATTTTTTTCATCCCAGTAGTTGGGATTTTTCTTGAATTCGATAACAGATTTTGAAACAAAAGATTTCATCAAGAAAGGTCCATTGTACAAAATACTAGAAGGGTCTACCTTACCAAAGTCATCCCCTTTTGATTTCAGGAAGTCTGCATTGACAGGGAAGAGAATGGTTGAAGTTGTTTTAGAATTCCAATAAGATTCTGGACGTGTCAAAGTGTACTGAACTGTTTGGTCGTCAATCGCCTTAACACCGACAGTTGAAAAGTCAGTTGTTTTCCCGTTGATATAGTCATCCAAACCTGCTACAGAGTCTTGAACCAAGTACAAGGCTTCGGATTTTTTATCAGCAGCATATTTCAAACCTGTCACAAAGTCTTGGGCCGTTACAGGGGCATATTCTTCACCCTCATAAGTATACCATTTTGCATCCTTACGCAATTTGTAAGTATAGGTCAAACCGTCCTGAGAAACAGTCCAATCCTCTGCCAATGATGGAACATAGTTACCATATTGGTCATTTTCCATCAACCCATCCACCAAATTGGTCACGATGTCATTGGTTGTTGCACGGTTTTCTGCAAGATAGTTCAAACTAGATGGATCGCTCGAATAAACATAGTTATATGTTTTAGAAGCGCTACTTGAATTTCCACATGCGCTCAGTAAGATACCTGCGCTTAACACGACACTTGCAAGTGTCAGATACTTGGCCTTAGACTTTTTCATTTCCAGAACCTCCTGTTTAAAAGTTTTGTCTTATTATACAGCTTTAGTTTTATTTAGTCAAGCGATTTCTGAAGAAAAACTTAAAAAAGCATATTTTTTGCTCTTGATTTTAGAAAAAGTTCTCTTTTTTTAAGAAAAATGTAGTATAAAAACCTTTCTGTTAAAGAAAGGTTAAATTCATTACTTTTATTTATAAATCTTTTTACGATATTTTCAA
Organism: Streptococcus oralis; assembly: GCA_963515155.1. Classification (GTDB taxonomy): domain Bacteria; phylum Bacillota; class Bacilli; order Lactobacillales; family Streptococcaceae; genus Streptococcus; species Streptococcus oralis_CW. Next base: position 47,386 of record CAUPXG010000002.1, read on the forward strand.
TCGTGAACGTAGTCGATCTGCTTGAGCTTTTCCAATAATCTTGTCCAAGAGTCGTGTACGTAGACTCATTAAACCATAAAGACCTCCTCCAAGCCCTCCGATGAGAGCTACATAAAGGAAACTCCAGAAACGTCCACTTGGCTGGAAGACAAAACCGAGTAGCCACTGTATGAAACCAACTAAGATAAACATGACAAGGGTCAAGATGCTAATCAAAATGGTTCGCTTCAAGATAATCTTTCGACGAGCACCCGTTACCTGGCAGATGTCTCGGTACATCAGGACATTCGGAATAATCAAGCCGATAGTCGTTGAAATTAAGGGACCGTAGCTGTGGAAAATAGCAATGGTTGGCAATTGCAAGACTAACTTAGCAATGGAACCATAGACAAAGTACAGGACTGCCTTGCGGTTTCGGAACATGGCCTGAAGCATAGGAGACAAGACCATATATAAGCCTAGGATAGTAGACTGCAAAACTGCAAAGACAAATAAGCCCATAGCCAGACTATCTGGCTTACCATAAAAGACTGTGTAGAGCGGTTCTCCTACCATGACGACTCCTACCGTTGCTGGCAGCAAGAATAAGAGAAGCATAGTCATACTATCTTGAACTAGGCGAGCTGCCGCCTGCAAATCACCTTTTACATAGTTCTCCGTCAAAAGTGGCAAGCCAACACTCCCAATTGAAACTCCTACAGAGATTAAAATCATGGTAATTTTATTCGGATTGGCAGAGAAATAAGAAAACATAACAACCAAGTCTTCATTGCTGTAGTTGGTAAACCAAGTCATGCTTCTGATAAAAGTCATCTGGTCTAAGATTTGGAAAAGCTGGATGGCTGATCCTGTCAGGATAAAGGGAATGGCTTCCTTGATGGTATCGACTAAGAGTCGTTTGCTATTGATTTTATCCCGTGTTTCAAATACTCTTTTGAGCAAACCTTCTTGGGCTAGGAAGTAGATCAAGACTGCAAAACTAGCCACCATCCCCACAAAAGCTGCAAAGGTCGACTGGGTAACTGCTGCTAGGTAGTCGCCAGAACCCATCTTCATAATGATAAAGGTTGCTAAGAGCATCCAGATAACACGAATGACCTGCTCAGCGATTTGGCTCATAGCATAGGGTTTCAGATTGTTCATCCCTTGGAAGAAGCCCCGGATGACACTCATAGATGGGAAAATCAAGACCGCCCAAGCCAAACTCTGCATGATGGGAATCAGGTCTTTCCCCACACCTGACAAATCTGCTAACCAGGGAGAAAAGAGATACAAGACCAAAGCAAAGACTAAGCCCAAGCCCGTCATAAAGCTTAGGAAACTCCGAATCAAGGCAAAGCTGTGCTCTTCTTCTCGCATGGTATTGTACTTAGCCACTTGTTTGGCGACTGCAACTGGGATACCCGCTGTCGAAATCAGCAAGAACCAGGCGTAAATATTGTAGCCCATGGTAAAGAGTCCATTTGCCTTAGCAGCATAGGTCCCCATCCAGATATACCAGGGAATAATGTAGATTGCACCAAGGAGGCGACTAATAAAGTTACTAGCTGTTAGCCAAGCAGTCCCTCGCAACATCTGGGCTTGCTGGTGATTGTTTTCGTTAGACATAGCTTCCTCATTCAATTTTGATAACTAGGAAAAGTTCCTTATCTTCCATTATAAACTTTTCCTTGTTACTTGTAAAATTCGGGCTTGAAGTTTATAATAGAAAGTATGATTAAGATTGAAACCGTATTAGATATTTTAAAGAAAGATGGCCTTTTTCGCGAGATTATTGACCAAGGTCATTACCACTACAACTACAGTGAAGTTGTTTTTGACAGCATCAGTTACGACAGTCGAAAAGTAAAAGAAGGGACTCTTTTTTTTGCAAAAGGCGCTGCCTTTAAAAAAGAATACCTCCTTTCTGCTATAAGTCAGGGCTTAGCTTGGTATGTCGCAGAAAAGGACTACGAGGTCGATATCCCCGTCATAGTTGTGAACGATATCAAAAAAGCCATGAGTTTGATTGCTATGGAATTTTATGGTAATCCACAAGAGAAACTCAAAATTCTCGCTTTCACAGGGACAAAAGGGAAGACAACAGCTGCTTACTTTGCTTACCACATCCTATCTCAACGCTACCCAACAGCTCTCTTGTCAACTATGAACACAACTCTGGATGGCGAGACCTTCTTTAAATCTTCCTTCTCAACACCTGAAAATATCGATCTTTTCGACATGATGGCTCAGGCTGTTCAGAATGGTCGAACCCATCTTGTAATGGAAGTCTCTAGCCAAGCCTATCTTGTTCATCGAGTCTATGGCCTGACCTTTGATGTAGGTGTCTTTCTTAACATCACTCCTGACCATATCGGTCCGATTGAGCATCCTAGCTTTGAAGACTACTTCTATCACAAACGTCTCTTGATGAAAAATAGCCGAGCAGTTGTCATTAATAGCGACATGGACCACTTTTCTGTATTGAAAGAACAAGTGGAAGATCAAGAACATGACTTCTATGGTAGCCAGTCAAGTAACCAAATCGAGAATTCCAAAGCCTTTAGCTTTTCCGCTACAGGTAAACTCGCTGGTGATTATGATATCCAACTCATAGGTCACTTCAATCAAGAAAATGCAGTCGCTGCAGGACTTGCCTGTCTTCGTCTAGGTGCCAGTCTTGAAGATATCAAAAAAGGGATCGCTGCAACCCGCGTCCCTGGACGTATGGAAGTTCTCACTCAGAAAAATGGAGCCAAGGTCTTCATAGACTATGCTCACAATGGTGACAGTCTGAAAAAACTGATTTCTGTTGTTGAAACCCATCAAACTGGAAAGATCGCTCTGGTTCTCGGTTCGACTGGAAACAAGGGTGAAAGTCGTCGCAAAGACTTTGGACTCCTTCTCGATCAACATCCTGAAATTCAAGTCTTTCTAACTGCGGATGACCCCAACTATGAAGATCCAATGACCATTGCTGAAGAAATCAGTAGCTATATCAGTCATCCTGTTGAAAAGATTGTCGATCGTGAACAAGCCATCAAGGCAGCGATGGCCATCACAAATCAAGAACTAGATGCCGTGATTATTGCTGGTAAGGGAGCTGATTGTTACCAAATCGTCCAAGGAAAGAAAGAAGACTATCCTGGAGACGCAGCTATCGCAGAATGTTATCTATAAAAAAATCAAGGGAAACATTCCCTTGATTTTTTTAGTCTTCTTTCTTAAATGAATTTTTAAGACCTTCAACGGCACCTTCTACAGCACCTTTAGCATCTTCAACAACTTCTTTTGCTTTGGCAACTGTTTTTTCAACAGTACCTTCTGCTTCTGTCTTGCTATCACCAGTAACTTTACCAAATCCTTCTTTGATAGCACCAGTTGCTTGATCCAATTTATTTTCAAGTGACATAGTTCTGTCTCCTTTGCTTTTAATACGATAAACGTTATCGCTTACATTCAGTTTATGCTTATTCTTTAGCAAAGTCAAATAATCTGCTCAAAAGCAAGCAATTAAGGCAAATAGAAAGTCAAGCGTTCCTTGTCGAAATCAACAGCCAACTCATACTTCCCTTCTTCGTTTTGAACAATATAGCCTAAGACGACTAAACTCTCAACGAAAATATCACGCCGTTTCTGCATGAGCTGGTCCTTTTTGAGGAACTTGAGTAAAAACGTCGTCATATACTTGAGAGCATACTCAGGATTGACATCTCCCAAAATGGCATAGAGTTCCTGCTGTTTTTCCGTCAAAGGATATTGGTGCTTGACCTTGTAGAAATAGTTGGATAGGGTCATCTTTTCTCTTGCAAAGTCCGTACGTTCGACTAAAATGGCGGCATTGGTTTGATTGCGCAATTCTGTCTCAAAAGTCTTCTCTAGCAAGGCTTGATAAACTGGACTGTCCTCTCTGATAAAAATTTCTTGGTCAAGGGCTAAATTATCCGTAGATTCTAAAAAAGGGAGATTGAGAAAATAGCGTTTGTTTTCCCTTAGGATCAAGCCTGCCTTGATATACTCTTCCATTAGTTTATCGACTGCCACATCTGGAAACCGAGCCTTGATTTCTCGGAGGATCACATCATCATGCTGGTCCAGATAGTCCACCAAATCTATAAAAAATGGCTGTCGAGTCAAACGAGATGGATTAAAAATCTGAATCATGAAGTTTCCTTTCTTTACATTCTAATAGAGGGGATGTTGCTAGTTGACTAGGATTGGTCCCTGGTTGATTGAGAGGCACAGGAAGTTCGAGTTTCCTGTAATAGTCCCTCCAAAAATCACTAATCTCCTGCTCCCCATCCCCAAATTTCATGGGAATAGTTTCAAAAATCGGTAGGATTTCAGCGATGTACTGGGAGCAGTAAAAGCCAGACCCATCTGGGTAAAACGAGCTATTATAAGGAGCACCTAGATGCTGGCAAGCCTTCTCCTTTACCAAGTCAGCTTCCAGCTCTGGATAGACATAAAGATCGTAGAGATGAGTTGGTTCAAAAAATTCAGCCGGTTTTTGACAGATGACACCTGCTTGCCCACTAGCATGGTAGATGAAACCGTCCAAAAAGATGGCTACATGACTATAGTTCCCAGTAGAAGCCTGGATAGCCTGCCCCATATCTGAAAGATCCTTCACAAAAATCAAATCACCATTTTCTAACATCTTTCTCTCCTAGAAAAAAAGGAGCCGAAACCCCTTTAGCTATATGGAAAACATCGTTTTCTCGTGTCAATCTCCAGTCAAATAATTACCATTTAAATAATTCATTAACTATATTATAAGAATCACTCTAGCTGAAAATAATAAAGTAGCACCAAACTTCCAAAAGACAGAGCTAAGTAGAGGATCCCTATTTGCAATCCATACAAATACCAAAAACTACCACTAACCAAAATAAAAATCGATGTCTCAGCAACGAGGCGACGCCATTTTTTAAAAGCATGTGGAGATTTTGGCGCCATATATCGTGCCCAAAATAAGATTAATAGAACTGCTAGAAGAAAAAATAGGAATTTTTCCAGCCAAGAAATTTGTATCACAGATACGGAGAAAAGACCAAGGATTGCCACAACCTCAACCAAAAAGCGCAGTCCTTCAATCAATCGCATCATGCTATCACCTTCTATAAATAGTCAAATTAACAGTTCCAAATATTCATTAAGAATTAACCATTAAAGCTTTCTGTCAACTGAGGCACCACTTGTTTCTTACGTGAAACGGCACCTGGAAGGAAAGCATGGTTGTTTTCAAGTTTGAAGTTGAAAGCTGCTTCTACCTTGTCCATATTAGCACCAAGAGCCAAAATTTCTGAGTTTGAGTTAACGATGTCTGTAATCATCAAGACAAAGTCAGAGTAACCATTTGCTGTATTGGCGGCTTGCATTGCAGCTTCAATTTCTGATTGACGTTCCAAGACTTCAGCAATATCAACTGTGTTTACTTGGGCAACACGGACCTTATTTCCGTTGAGTTCAAAGGTCTTAGCATCGATGTCGATCAATTCTTCAGCAGATTTGCTTGCCAAGTTCGTACCAGCCTTCAGCATAGCAAGACCGTACTCTTCCAAGTTGACACCAGCCAAGTCAGCCAATTCAGGAGCAATGACTTTATCAGATGGGTGAGTTGTTGGTGATTTCAAAAGAAGAGTATCTGAAATCAAACCTGAAAGCATCAATCCTGCGATTTCTTTAGGAACTGCCACACCATGTTCTTTGAACATGCGGTAAACGATAGATGAAGCTGATCCAACTGGTTCCAAACGCATGTACAGTGGGCTTGCAGTTTCAAAGTTAGCCACACGGTGGTGGTCCACAACACCGTAAACTTCTACTTCAGCGATATCTGACACTGATTGTTGGAATTCATTGTGGTCAGTCAAGATGACTTGTTCTGCACCTTCTGATTTAGCAGATGTGATGACGCGTGGGGCTTCTACACCAAAATAGTTCAAAACGAAGGCTGTTTCTTCATTAGGAGTTCCAAGTGCTACTGCTTCTGTGTCCAATCCATAAGCCTCTTTTGCAAGATAAGCAAAGGCTACAGATGACCCGATGGCATCTGAGTCTGGATTTTGGTGACCAAATACTAGAATCTTAGACATGATAATACCTCTTTAAATTTATTCATCTTATTTTAGCACTTTTTTCTTCTTTTGACAAAAGTAAGAGGAGTCAAAGGACTCCTCATTAGACATCAATATCGTTAACTAGATTTTTCTCTTGATTTTCGGATAGAAATCGTTCTTTCTGTGAACGTTTCTTTCGTTTGAGGAGAGCCTCTGCTGACATGGCTTCTTCCTTGCTGGTAAAACCCTCTACATAGATGAGTTTGACTGGCAAGCGAGCTCGGGTATACTTAGCTCCCTTACCACTATTATGAACGGCAAGGCGCCTCTTCACATCCGTTGTATAGCCTGTATAGTAAGAACCGTCACGGCACTCCACCACATACATATAGGCCTTATGATCCATAGTAAATCTCTTGAATTTCTGGCGTATAGGAACCATCGTCATTGTGAACAATGAGCGGTGGCAAGACCTTGAAGCCACTAATAGACCCATCTTTGATAGCTTCGATTAAAAGCATATTGGCTTCCTTTTCTCGTTTAGGATAGACAAATTGCAGGCGCTTGGGTGCCAAATTGTGGCGTTGAAGCATGTCTAGAATATCCAAAAGTCTATCTGGACGGTGAACCATGGCAAAACGGCCATTAGACTTGAGAATACTCTGGGCACTTCGGCAGATTTCTTCTAGGTTAGTCGCAATTTCGTGTCTTGCTAGGAGATAGTGTTCACTCTCGTTCAGATTAGAATGCGGATCCACCTTGAAATAAGGCGGATTGCACAAAATCATGTCCACCTTACTTCCCTGAATGCGAGCAGACATATTTTTCAAATCATCGCAAATAACCTGCATCTGCTCTTCCAAGCCATTCAACCGAACCGAACGCTCTGCCATATCCGCCAAGCGCTCCTGAATCTCCACAGAGAGAATTTTTGCCTTGGTACGACTACTTGCAAAAAGTCCAACTGCACCATTGCCAGCACAAAAGTCCACAATTAAGCCATTTTTAGGAAAGCGAGGAAAGCGTGACAAGAGAACACTATCCACCGAATAGCTAAACACTTCTCTATTTTGAATGATCTTGATATCTGTCGAAAAGAGCTGGTTGATTCGCTCTCCTGGTTTTAATAATTGTTCTTCTTTCATACTTTCATTATAACAGATTATGTTAATATTACAAATGATTTAAATAATCGTATTTATGGCTTCTTCTTTAAATTCTCTAGTGCCTCACGCGTCCAAACAGGCATCATTCGCCCAAGTGGTGCAAAACCGTGCTTGATCCGATCATTTGAAAAACGTCTCCGTCTTGGCAATTGATGTTTTTCCTCTTCCAAAGTACGGATAGAAAGGCTGGCTTTGCCAGTGTATTCGTCAAAATCCACCACCTGAACTTGGACTTCATCGCCAATTTTTAAAATGTCATAGATATTTTCAATAAATCCCGTCCGAATCTCCGAGATGTGAATCAGCCCTGTCACCCCTGTCTCTAACTCAACAAAGGCACCATAGGGCTGAATTCCTGTAATACGCCCAGTTAGCTTATCACCAATTTTCATTCTAGTCCTCAATTTCAATCGTTTCAATTACTACATCTTCAACTGGTTTGTCCATTGCACCAGTCTCAACAGCTGCAATGGCATCCAAGACCGCAAACGATTCTGCATCTACCAACTGCCCGAAAACAGTATGACGACGGTCAAGGTGAGGAGTTCCACCTTGCTCGGCATAGATCTCAGCGATCGGTTCAGGCCAGCCACCACGCGCAATCTCTTTCTTAGAGTATGGCAAATGTTGGTTTTGAACGATAAAGAACTGGCTACCATTGGTATTTGGACCAGCATTGGCCATAGAAAGGGCACCACGGATATTGTAGAGTTCTTCTGAAAATTCATCTTCAAAAGAGTCGCCGTAGATTGACTCACCACCCATACCAGTACCAGTTGGATCTCCACCTTGGATCATAAAGTCCTTGATAATACGATGGAAAATCACACCATCATAGTAACCGTCTTTTGACAGAGCAACAAAGTTAGCCACTGTTTTAGGAGCATGTTCAGGGAAGAGCTTGATACGCAAGTCTCCGTGATTTGTCTTAATGGTCGCAAGAGGACCTTCTACTGTTTCAATTTCTACTTGTGGAAAATGCAATTCTTTTTCTACCATACCAAATCCTTCTAAGGCATCAAAAATGCCATCTTCTTCTACTGTTTTTGTAATATAATCTGCTTTTTCTTTGATTTTATCATGGGAAACACCCATAGCAACACTAATTCCTGCATAATCAAAGAGTTCTAAATCGTTAAGACCATCCCCAAAGACCATGACATTCTCTGGTTTCAAGCCTAGATGTTCCACAACCTTGGCTACACCAGTTGCTTTGGATCCTGAAATCGGCAAGATATCAGATGAATGTTCATGCCAACGCACCATGCGAAGTTTACCAGAGAGACTATCTGGTAACCGCAAGTCGTCCCCTTTATCCTCAAAGGTCCACATCTGGTAAATATCTGCTTTTTCATGAAAGTCAGGATCCACACCCAAGTTCGGATAAATCGGATCAATAGCCTCACTGATCAGTTCTGTTCGCGTGGAGAGTTTGGCGTCATGACTGCCAACCAAGCCATACTCAATTCCCTCTCGCTTAGTCCAAGAAATGAACTCCTCAACATCTGACTTGTCAATCTGATGCTGATAAATGACCTGGCCTTTTTTATCTTCGATATAAGCCCCATTTAGAGTTACAAAAAAGTCAGGTTTGAGCTCACGAATCTCTGGAACAACACCAAAAATACCGCGCCCAGAGGCAATTCCTGTTAAGATTCCTTTTTCACGCAACTGTTTAAAGACAGTGGGAATTGTAGCTGGAATAAAACCTGTCTTTGACGTACGCAAGGTATCATCAATATCAAAAAAGACGATTTTAATCTTTTTTGCCTTGTATTTTAATTTCGCATCCATCTCTCTACCTCTTTTCCATCACTCCTTCCATTATACCATAAACCTTAGGAAATTCCTTTTTTGAAAAAAGATGAAAATCCTATCAAAAAGAGAGCCAGTATAACTAGCCCTCTCTTTTCATCCTAGAACATCTCTAGAGCAATCATGGTAATCATCGTTGCATCATAGTAGTTGTCCAAAGGTAAATCTTGTGTGAAAATGTATTTATTTTGCTGAAGAAGTTTCAGATAGCCTTCTCCCTTGTCAGACGCGTAGGTAATCGGTGCCAAGAAACTACCTGCCTGGTATTGATTGAGGGCCGTTCCGTTCAAGTCATAACCAGCATAAATGCGTTGCTCTTTCATAAAGAAATCCATCATCTTTTGAACGAGTTTTTGGCTTCTTTCATCCTGGCTCTGTGACAAGTGATAAGGCAAACGGCAAGCGTTATAAGAGTACGCCCCATCGTATTGAGATTCGATTGTGTTGGCATCAACAAGACGTGCCCCTGACTTCTCAGCCCAGATAAAGTCTGGCAAGAGACCCGTATCAGAATGAGAACTGATTTGCTCCAATTGCCCAAGCATCTTATCCTTAATGTCTAACCACTGTTTATTTCCAGTCAGGTCATAGAAAGATTGGAAATAGTGAGGAAGAGTATCAGACGTCCGCATCAAGTAATAATAATCGGAATCCTTGTTGGCCCAGTTCCCTACTGTCAGAACACCTGTCTCTTCATTGTAATTGTATCGAAGAATATCTTCTAAGATTTTTTTAGCTTGCTCTTGGTATTCCTGCGCCTTATCCGGCCACTGCTTGGCAGCTTCAATCAAAGAATAAGCGATGTAGAGATCTCCATCAGTTGCGTTTTGCTTCTCAACCGTTTCGCTACTATTTGTGATCACTTGCTTCCAAGACATCAACTGCGTTCCCTCGATACGATGATTTTGATAATAGCGATAAAGACTCTCAAAATCTGCTTGTGTCGCTTGCCCTTTTTGGGCTGCTAAAACCGTTATGAGCATGCCATAACTTTGGGCTTCAGATAGAACTATTGTCTCCTCCGAATCACTCGTCGTACGAACATAAGACTGATTGCCTTTTGTAACAAGGAACTGCTGGCTCCATTGGCTGTAAATTCGATTACGCATCTCGATTTTAGTCCTTCCTCTTGCTAAAAACAAGGCTAAACAAAAGATAGAAAGGATGAGCACAAACCAGACATATTTTAATTTATTCGTTTTCATAAATCCTCCTATCCTGCAAATCGCTTAGTTTTAACCCACTTGGTTTCTTTTCGTCGGAGTACTTTATCCAGCACGATTGAAGAAATGGAATCAACGGATACAACGATAAACATCTGTGCATAAGAGAAATAGGCTGCCAGGGCTAACCAGATTTGTTTTGTCGTCGCTTGTCCAAATTGACTTGCCAATGCTGTCATAATTTGCATCAAATAGAGACCAATCATGAGTATCCAGTTAAAAAGCATGAGCTGGGCAATATAGATATTGTCCGCATCAAAAGCGAACGGAACCCTGATATCTGGGAAGAATAGGTTAAGACAGATTGCTAGCACATTCGCTAGGAAAATCAAATCTGATAGAACAATGGCAAAGTTAAACCAAAAGAAAACACATGAATAGTTAAAGACTTCTAGTTTAACGCGCCAGTTTGCTCTGCCAAATAAATGCTTAAAGTTTGAAAGAACAACTTCATAATTTCCTTTCGCCCAACGTTTACGTTGCATATAGTAACTCTTTAAGGTTTCAGGTTCTTGTTGGAAAGCCTCTGAATTATAGGCAAGGGCAATCAATTTCCCACTCTGCATGATTTTGAAGGAAATATCGGTATCCTCAGTCAAGGCACCATTTTTCCAACCACCGATACTCTTTACAAAGTCGGTTTGAATGATAAAGTTGGTCCCTGGGATACGCCCAATTTTAAAGAGATGCCACATCCCAACGTGGTGCACGCGCTGAGTAACAACGATCTCCTGGTTGATACAACGAGTCAAGAAATTTTGGTTGGCATTTCGAGTCTTGTTGCGACCAAAAGATGCCACGTGACGTTCTGGATCCTTCATCACTTCTTTCACAAGGAAATAAAGAGCATTTTTTTCAGGCATGGCATCTGCATCATAAACACAGATGTATTCACCTGTTGCCATCTCCAAAGCATCGTTTAGAACACCTGCTTTTCCTCCCGTACCAGTACGGTCGATAATAGTCAGATTTCTTCCTGCATATTCAGGCATGGCTTGTACAGACAAACATTCTGCATAGGTGTTATCCGAACAGTTATCCGCAAACAAGAGCAACTCCACACGGTCGTGAGGATAGTTCATATCCAAGATGGCTTTTGCTGTTTGGGCAATAACCACATCCTCATTATGAGCAGGAACAACAATGGTAACCTTAGGATAATAAGGTAGTGGCGAGGTATCCACACGAAAATCACTGTGTTTAAACCAAAAGTGTACTGCCGAAAAGAGAATTACCAAGCCCCAAGCTAGAGAAATCCAAATTGTAAGCAAGGTAAAAATCATTAACATTTGACTAATCATGATTCACCGCCTTAAAATTTTTGTTCACTCGATGGTAAAGAATATTGTATGCAATAAATAGTATGATAAAACAAATGCCAAAGGCGAGACTGAGTCCCAAAGCAATACCAAAAAATAGTTCGGTTAAAGTCATGTTTCCCTCCTAATATTCTACAATTACATCTGTCTCTAGTTGACGTTTGAGATGACTGGCAACATCCGCGTAGTCTTGGTATTTATCTCTATTATCAGAGTTAATCTGCAAATACCCCATTTGGAACTGAATTCCTTGATTACCTTCTTCTCCATGAAAAACTAAACTGCTTAGTTTCTCCTGCAAATCATTCAAATAAAGTTTCTTCAAAGAATGTTGATTACTACTCGACAGAACAAGAAAATTACCATCTGAAACGTAATAAAGCTTATCATTGTAACTCAATTCCTGAGCAATCACCTCTTGAATACGACTGAGCATCTGGTTATGTTCTTTCGGTTTAATCTGGAAGAACAAATCTTCATGTGCCCAATGAATCAATAGGGATTGTACCGTCACATCACTTTGTTCAGTTACCATAGCTTGGTAATCTGCTTGAGCTTCCTCTTCCTGTTCTTGGACCTTTGAGGTCGCCTTGAAGAAATAATAACGAACCTTAAGTAGAATCCCAATCAAAAGAGGAAAACTGATTAATAAGAAGACCAGTTGAATAATTGGAATATAAACCACACCCGCAACCAAAACGATAAGTCCAAAACCAAATGCTAAGATAAGGGTCCAAGTAAGCAAAAGGTCAGATAATACCAACACTGCAAACAAGGCTAAAGCTAAAAACAAGATTTGTTCTAAAATGATTGCTCGAGCATACAAAAAACAAAGCACCAAAAGAATGACCTCACAAGCAAGCAAAGCCATAAGCCAGTTTTTAAATTGACTCCAATTTTTCATTTTATCTTATTCCCCCCCTTTGAATTCAGATACAGAAGTCGCTGCCCCAAAGTACTGTTGAATGGATTGTACAATTCGTTCAGAAGCTCTGCCATCTCCATAAGGATTTGGTGCATGAGACATTTGTCTATAAAGAGTTTCATCTGTTAAGAGTGCTGCCATCGCTTGTTTCACACATACTGGATCCGTACCCACTAGCTTCAACGTACCTGCTCTTACTCCTTCTGGACGTTCCGTCGTGTCACGAAGGACAAGGACAGGTTTGCCGAGAGAAGGCGCCTCTTCCTGAACTCCGCCAGAGTCAGTCATGATAAAATAGCTTCTTGAAGCCAAATTATGAAAATCAAGTACATCTAAAGGCTCAATCAAGTGAATACGATCGTGACCGGCTAAGATATCTTTTGCTGCTTCTTGCACGGCGGGGCTAAGGTGAACAGGATAAACAACTTCAATTTCCTGATGAAGATCGACCATCTCACGTAAAGCTGCAAAGACATTTCTCATTGGTTGACCTTGATTCTCACGACGGTGCATGGTCACCAATACAAGTTTCTTATCTGGATCCAATTGATCTAGAACTTCATGATAGTAATCCGATTGAACGGTTAGTTTCAAGGCATCAATGGCTGTATTTCCCGTAATGACAATAGCAGACTCAGGATGATTTTCCTTGAGGAGATTTTCTTTACTCTCACTAGTTGGAGCAAAATAAAGATCCGCAAGGCAGTCAGTCATCTGACGATTCATCTCTTCTGGGAAAGGAGAATACTTATCAAAGGTCCTTAGACCAGCTTCAACGTGGCCGATACGTACCTGATTATAGAAAGCAACTAAACTGGCTGCAAAAGTTGTTGTTGTATCTCCATGAACAAGAATCATATCTGGAAGTTCTTGCTTAACAACTGGATCAAACTTTTCTAAAATTTTTCCAGTAATATCTAAAAGGGATTGATTTTTCCCCATAATATCCAAGTCATAATGTGGCTCGATGCGAAACGTTTCAAGAACTTGGTCCAGCATTTGACGATGCTGAGCTGTCACAACTGTGATTGTCTCAATGCTGTCACTATGTTTTTGCAATTCCAACACTAAAGGGGCCATTTTAATAGCTTCTGGTCGTGTTCCAAAAACAACCATCACTTTCAGTTTCTTCATTATGCTATCCTTCTACTATAATAAAATTTGACACATCAGATTAATCTTTATATCGAATTATTGCGCAAATCAATTAATTTGATTATCTTAATTATTTTACCGTCAATTAATTTATATGTCAAATTTTTTCCAAATTATATTATTGCATTTAATTTAATTTTAACAATTTGTAACCTTTTTGTAATAATTTTATTTACAACTTTTGAAAAGCCTTATTTTAGGAAATTTTAAGACTTTTCAAAAGAATCCGTATTTAAAAAAACTAAACCTTATATGTTTTTTTTGATATTTATATTTGTATTGATATTTCAAACAATTATATTTTACCACTTTGAGGAATAAATCAAACAATTTCAAACAAAAAATTCCTTTTTCGAATGAAAAAGGAGGTTACGACTTCTTGCCATTTTAAAGTTAAACCTTATAAGATCTATCTTAAATCAAATCTTTTGACAGATATAAAACAAGGTCACCGATATCTTCACAAGTAGCATCCATAGCCGGTCTGTGATTTTGATACCAGACGCCCGAACCATCTGGAATATAACCTCGTTTGATGTACAATCTCTGGGCAGGTCCATAGCCTGAGTGGAGCCCAACGCCAAGAGTCACCTTATCCGATATGAGCCTAACTCGATTTTCTGCCTCTTCCATCAAAAGGTTTCCAATACCTTGATTTTGAAAGGGCTCAAAGACATTGAAATCTGATAGTTCTGGATAGATTTCTGCAAAAGGCCCCTGCTTAGCGCAAGGCAAAATTGTAACATAACCCGCTAAAGCACCCCCAACCTCTGCAACTAAGACTTCTCTCTCCCCACATTCTTGTTCAAGAAAATACCTAGCCAAAATTTCTTCTCTACCCGGCCAACCTTGATTGGTAAAACCTTGGGATAGTTCTTTAACATCAGATGTTTGCATTTTTCTAATCAGACATGTTGTTTCCATAAGGTACTCCTTAAAAGCCTTCTTCCACTATTATAGCACGATAATAGAGATTAAAAGAAAAAACCTAGTAAGACAAAAGAATCTTACTAGGTCAAAAGGGACTCCATTCTAACAGAGTCCTGGAAAAGTCTGAAAAAAAGGGCCACTAGACTCAACTCGCTCCCTCGTTTCAAAGCTCGTGAAAAAAAGACCCGTCAGGGTCTGAAAAAGAGGTCCACCCGGACCTCTTTTTTAATCTTCGTTTACGAAAGGCATCAAAGCCATTACGCGAGCGCGTTTGATAGCTGTTGTTACTTTACGTTGGTTTTTAGCTGAAGTTCCTGTTACACGACGAGGAAGGATTTTCCCACGTTCTGAAACGAAACGGCTAAGAAGCTCAGTATCTTTGTAATCAACATATTCAATTTTGTTCGCTGCGATGTAATCAACTTTTTTACGGCGTTTGAATCCGCCACGACGTTGTTGAGCCATGTTTTTTCTCCTTTATAGTATTAATTGTCCATTAGAATGGTAAATCATCATCTGAAATGTCCAATGGATTGGTTGCTCCAAATGGATTTTCAGAACGTGAAAAGTCTGGTACTGGGTTTGCAGGTGCTGATTGACCAGCAGTTGGTGCAGAATAAGCTCCACCTGTATGTCCTTCACGCACTCCACGGCTTTCCAACATTTGGAAATTCTCAGCCACGACTTCTGTTACGTAGACACGTTGTCCTTGCTGATTATCGTAACTACGAGTCTGGATACGGCCTGTTATCCCGATAAGAGAGCCTTTTTTAGCCCAGTTAGCAAGATTTTCAGCCTGTTGGCGCCACATAACGACATTGATAAAATCAGCCTCACGTTCGCCATTTTGACTCTTAAATGTACGGTTTACTGCAAGAGTAAAAGTCGCAACTGCTACATTTGATGGGGTATAACGTAACTCAGCGTCACGTGTCATACGCCCTACAAGTACAACATTGTTAATCATAATTTACCTTCTTACGCGTCAAGTTTGACGATCATGTGACGAAGAATGTCAGCGTTGATTTTTGAAAGACGGTCAAACTCTTTAAGAGCTGCATCGTCGTTTGCTTCAACGTTAACGATGTGGTAAAGTCCTTCACGGAAATCTTGGATTTCGTATGCAAGACGACGTTTTTCCCATGATTTTGATTCAACAACAGTTGCACCGTTGTCAGTCAAGATAGAGTCAAAACGTGCTACCAAAGCGTTTTTCGCTTCTTCTTCAATGTTTGGACGAATGATATAAAGAATTTCGTATTTAGCCATTGATATGTTCCTCCTTTTGGTCTAATGACCCCTAGTCTTTGCAAGGGGTAAGTGAGGTTTGCTCACAATAAACTATTATACTAGAAAAACTGATAGATAGCAAGATAAAAGTGAAAAAAGAAGATGAAATTATCTTCTTTTCACTAGTTTATGGTTTGATACGGTGTAACATACGTGGGAATGGAATAGCTTCACGGATGTGTTTTGTACCTGCTGCGAAAGTGACCATACGTTCAATACCGATACCAAATCCACCATGTGGTACTGTACCGTATTTACGAAGGTCAAGGTAAAATTCATATTCTGTACGATCCATTCCAAGTTCTTCCATTTTAGCGACAAGGGCATCGTAGTCTTCCTCACGCATAGAACCACCGATGATTTCTCCATATCCTTCTGGTGCAAGCAAGTCTGCACAAAGTACGCGCTCTGGATTTCCAGGAACTGGTTTCATGTAGAAGGCCTTGATAGCTGCTGGGTAGTTCATGACAAATGTTGGCACACCAAAGTGGTTTGAAATCCAGGTTTCGTGTGGTGAACCAAAGTCATCTCCATGTTCCAAATGCTCGTAGTCAGCATCTTCATCATTCTCATGCTCTTGCAAGAGGTCAATGGCTTGATCGTAAGTGATGCGTTTGAACGGCTCCGCAATGTAGCGTTTCAAAAGCTCCGTATCACGTTCCAAGGTTTCCAGGGCTTGAGGAGCACGGTCAAGGACACCCTGAAGGAGAGCTTTTACATAAGCTTCTTGCAAGTCAAGTGACTCATCGTGTGTCAAGTAGGAGTACTCAGCATCCATCATCCAGAACTCAGTCAAGTGACGACGTGTTTTTGATTTTTCAGCACGGAATACTGGACCAAAGTCAAAGACACGACCAAGAGCCATAGCTCCTGCTTCTAGATAAAGCTGACCTGATTGACTCAAGTAGGCTGGTGTTCCAAAGTAGTCTGTTTCAAAGAGTTCTGTAGAATCTTCTGCTGCGTTTCCTGAAAGAATAGGGCTATCAAATTTTATGAAGCCGTTCTTGTCGAAAAACTCATAAGTCGCATAGATAATCGCGTTACGGATTTGCATAACCGCTACTTGCTTACGAGAGCGGAGCCACAAGTGACGGTTGTCCATCAAGAAGTCTGTTCCGTGTTCTTTTGGTGTGATTGGGTAGTCTTGAGATTCACCAATCACTTCGATGTCTGTAATATCCAACTCATAGCCAAACTTAGAACGTTCGTCTTCTTTGACAATTCCTGTCACATAAACAGAAGTTTCTTGGCTTAGGCGTTTGATGACATCAAACTTCTCAAGTCCCACTTCTTCACCAAATTTTTCTATAAAGTTTGGTTTAAAGGCTACACCTTGGAAGAAGGCTGTTCCATCACGCAATTGCAAGAAGGCAATTTTCCCTTTTCCAGATTTGTTGGCAACCCAGGCTCCGATGGTCACTTCTTGACCAACGTAGTCTTTTACATCGATAATTGTTACACGTTTTGTCATAATCTATCTTCCTTTTTTCGTTTAACTTGTCCGAAGACATCATTACCCACTATTTTACCATAAATAGACTGTGATAGCTAGGTTCTACTAGAGAAAAATCGTGAGATTTTCGTTACAAAAAATCTTCGCTAAAAAGGCGAAGATTCTAAGTTTTATTTTTCCATAAATTGATGCAAACGGCGAATAGCTTCTTTCAAGGTATCCAAGTCTGTGGCATAGCTGAGACGAACATTTTCTGGTGCTCCAAATCCAGCTCCTGTAATCAAGGCAAGGCCGACTTCTTCGAGGATAGCTGTTGTAAACTCTGTCACATCGGTATACCCCTTCATCTCCATCGCTTTTTTAACATTTGGGAAGAGGTAGAAAGCTCCTTGGGGCTTGACAACTTCAAATCCTGGCACTTGGCACAAGAGAGGATAAATGGTATTCAAACGCTCCTCAAAAGCCTGGCGCATGGTTTCAACAGAGTCTTGCGGTCCAGTCAGCGCCTCAATCGTTGCATATTGAGATACTGCTGTCAGATTGGAAGTCGTTTGTCCTGTTAGCTTGCTCATGGCAGCGATAATTTCAGGATTTCCCACCGCATAACCTACCCGCCAACCAGTCATGGCATAGGCCTTAGATACACCGTTAATTACGATGGTTTGCTTGCGAATGTCTTCTGACAGACTAGAGATTGGAACAAATTCGTTCCCGTTATAAACCAAACGGCCATAAATATCATCTGCTAGGATAAGGACATCATGCGCAACAGCCCAATTTCCGATAGCCAAGAGTTCCTCACGAGAGTATATCATACCAGTCGGATTCGATGGTGAATTGAGAACCAAGACCTTGGTCTTATCTGTTCGGGCTGCTTCTAGCTGCTCTACTGTTACTTTAAAGTGATTGTCTTCTTTGGCCTGGACAAAGACTGGCACTCCTTCTGCCATTTTGACTTGATCTCCATAGCTGACCCAGTATGGTGTAGGGATGATGACCTCATCACCTGGATTGACCACAGCCATAAAGAAGGTGTAGAGAGAGAACTTGGCACCAGTGGCAAAGGTAACCTCGTTAGCTGCTACGGAATACCCATAGTAGCGTTCAAAATAGGTATTAACCGCCGCTTTTAACTCTGGTAGGCCTGAAGCAACTGTATAGAAGGAAGCTCGTCCATCTCGAATCGCTTCTACCGCTGCCTCCTGAATATTTTCAGGAGTATGAAAATCAGGCTGTCCCAAGGTTAAGAAAAGAACATCCTTTCCCTGAGCTTTTAATGCTTTGGCTCTTGCATCACTAGCTAGAGTGACGCTTTCTTCCATTTCTAGTACACGTTTGGATAGTTTCATATGCCCTCCTTATTGGATCACTGCTCCTGTTTCAAAGTCAACCAGATAGTACTGGTTTCCTGACTTAACTTCCCAAATCGGCTTGTCCTGATAGCGACCAAAAGTAATCTTGTCAATGTCGCTAGCTCCTTTTTCCCTCGAAATCGTCACTGCCTTGTCTTGAGAAATCCCCTTATCAAGCTGATAAACATAAATCTTGTGGTCATTCTTTTCAATCAGTACGGCAATGGCCTCTTGCTTTTTATTATGTCCCAGAACACTGTAATAGCCCTCTAGACCATTGTAGAAATCAACCTGATCTGCCTTTTCCAATTCTGCATACTGCTTGGCCAGTTTTTCTCCCTCAAGTCTAGCATCTTGATAGGGTTTCATGCTGAGTGATATCAGATAAAGGAATGAAGTCGTCATGACTAGTACTACCAGAGCAATGCCGATTCCATATTGTATAAGTAGCTTGTTTTTTGCTTTTTTCTGTCTTAGTTTCACTCGTCTATTTTACCATCTCTCCTTCTTTATTACAAGTGAAGACGGGAACATTCTAAGATTCTTTTCCTATAAAATGTAAGTTCTTGTTTTTCTCTCTCATTATTGATAAAATAGCCTTATGAAACAATATTTGAAAGAGAAAATTTCCGATAATCAATTAGACTTAAAAACAGCTATCGTCCTCAATAAAGCCATACGAACTTTTAAACCTTATGAAGCCAAGGCTGCTAAAGAACACGGGCTAACACCCACCCAATTTTCAGTTTTGGAAACCCTCTATAGCAAGGGGGAACTACGCATTCAGGATTTGATTGAAAAAATGCTAGCCACTTCTGGAAACATGACTGTTGTCATTCGAAATATGGTTCGAGATGGGTGGATTTCTAGAACTTGTGACCCAAAAGATCGTCGATCCTTTTTCCTGAAATTAACACCTGCAGGACGCAGAAAAATCGAAGAGGTTCTTCCTGACCATATCGATTCTATCGTAGAAGCACTCAGCATCTTGGAAGATGGCGAAAAGGAAGACTTAATCCGCATTTTAAAAAAATTTAAAAATTTGTGAGCAAAATTATTGCTAATTAGTATCATTTGTTGTAACATAGATGGTAACAAAAGGGCTCGCTCTTTGAATTTTAAACTAAAGGAGACACATCATGTCTAAAAAAGTACTATTTATCGTCGGTTCACTTCGCCAAGGTTCTTTCAACCACCAAATGGCCCTTGAAGCTGAAAAAGCACTTGCTGGAAAAGCAGAAGTTAGCTATCTTGATTACTCAGCTGTTCCTCTCTTCAGCCAAGATTTGGAAGGTCCAACTCATCCAGCTGTAGTTGCTACTCGTGAAGCAGTCCTTGCTGCGGATGCTATCTGGATCTTCTCTCCAGTCTACAACTTCTCTATCCCTGGAACAGTGAAAAACTTGCTTGACTGGCTCTCTCGCGCCATTGACTTGTCTGATACACGTGGTGCTTCTGCCCTCCAAGACAAGTTTGTTACTGTCTCATCTGTAGCCAATGCTGGTCACGATCAACTCTTTGCTATTTACAAAGACCTCTTGCCATTTATCCGTACACAAGTCGTTGGTGATTTTACAGCTGCTCGTGTCAATGACTCTGCTTGGGCAGACGGAAAATTGGTGTTAGAAGAAGCAACTGCTTCATCACTTGCAAAACAAGCGGACGACCTTCTTGCAGCCATCAACTAATCCAGCAAAAACCAGCTCGAATGAGCTGGTTTTATGCTTGTTTAACAAAGACGAGTTCTAAATCATTTGATAAATCAGGTCGGTAGTCAAAACCTGCAAAACTGAGCTTGCGAGCTTGTTCGACTGTTTGGACTTGCCCCTCTATCAAGGCGGTCAAAAAGGCGCCACGGGCTTTTTTTGAAATAGTTGAGTGGATTTTCAACTGACCTGCCTTATCCTCCATAAATTTGAAGGTCACCATCTTTTCTCTAATTTCCTTCGAAAATACGGTTTCAAACTCTGATGATAGGAGGGAGAATATCAAGTTCTCATCTTGTAGGGCCTCATCGTAGGCTGACTTCCAATGACTCTTTAAAGTCTTACCAGCTACTTTTAACTTCATCAGAAAGTCCAAACGGTGAGGAGCCATGGGCGACAAGGCGGGGACAACACCGTATAAAGCCGAGGTAATCAGGACATGATTTTCAAGATAAGTTCGTTCAGTCTCGGTTAACTCATCTCGTTTGATGTGGCGATACATGAGACCATCGAAAAGTTTCAAAGCTGGATAATGTTTAGCCCTGTAATTTTTTAGAGCTTGAATATGAGCGTACTCTTCTTCAGCTTTCTCGGCAGATACCTTATAAAAAGTCTCTAATTCACTAGCTGAGTAATGCGCCAGTGAGTCAAGGACTGCCTGACTTTCTTCCCTCAAAGGGAGCGCTTCGATAAAAGGATGGTCTGTGTTCATTTCTTTTGCTGTTGGGATTAAAATTTTCATATTGTTAGTGTAGCATATTTTTCAATCACGACCAAGAATTTCATCTTAAAAACCTCGGTTCACACCGAGGTTTCTCTGTTTATTTTGGCCATCCTAACCAGATAGCCACGAGAACAAGGGCTGTGCCAGCTAAGCTTGTTAAGATAGATAAGAATTTATCTTTTTTCTCCTTGAACTGAGAAAACCTATTTTTATACTCAATGAAAATCAAAGAGCAAACTAGGAAGCTAGCCGCAGGCTGTACTTGAGTACGGCAAGGCGACGCTGACGTAGTTTGAAGAGATTTTCGAAGAGTATTATTGTACTTTAAAGGTCTTGAGATAATTATCTTTTCCAACTTGACCTTCGAAGGATTGGCCATTTTCGAGGTAAGGAAGGTCGTCTGACACTGAAGCCCTGACCTTATAAATCTTGCCATCAACTTTAAAGAAGTAGACGGTATCCCCCTTGATGACAGCTGATTTAAGGTCAGAAACCACTCCCTTGATACTTTCTACCGTTTCATTATCCAGCTCTAGGTCGTTTTTATTGGCATACTTGCTGAGGAGTTCATCTACCGTAGTTGCTACGATAACGTTTTGGTACTCCACGGCATCGACCAATGCATACTCCTTGACCAAGCCTGCATTGTCCTTTAAGCCCATGATATAGAGCGGTTTGTCATTGAGATTAACAAGGATAGGGAAGGTAGCCTTGTAGGCCTTCTCTTGCACTGCTCCTTCTGCGGAAGCACGGGCTGATTCTTCGGTTGCTGAAGCTAGATTGTACTTGGTGATTTCACCAGTGCGCATATTTTCAAGGATAAATCCTAGATTGCTTTCGTCAGCATTGGCTGAAGTCACCCCCGTATAGAGATAAATGTCATTTCCAATAGAAAGATAGTTATAGCCTTCTGTCGTTTGGGTAACGTTTTTCTTAGAAATCAAGGCATTCCAGAAGCCGTCTTTATACTTACCGTTGTAGTTGATTTGCTGGATGGTTTCTTCTGCTGGATAGACACGATCCACCCATTCTGGGACTTCATCCAAGCTGTATTCCTTGGTTTCTCCATTGGTGGCGTCTAAGATAATAACAGATGAAGGACGAGGAACTCCTAGACCAAACTGCTTTTGATAAACGGTTGCTACATAGAAGGGATTGCCTTCATCATCCACCTCAAAGGATGGCGTTTTAAAAATCTTGGTTGGATACTTGATTCGAAGATGACGTTTGACGTCACGGTTAAAATACTCAGAGTCCGAATATTTCATCGGTGTTTTTAAATCCACCAATTCCGCATTTCCTGTCACCATATTAACCTTGATATACTCGCCGATTCCCTTGGATTGATTGTTGAACCATTTGATGGGATCAGCATACTCCAAAGGGGTCACCCGATAGGGTTTGCCATCAACTGTCAGCTGGGTATAGGTATCTGCTGCTACGTACTGGGAGACCTTATCCGTCAGAGAGCCCAGATAACGGTCTCCAATCTTTTCTGCAGTGCTCCGATCTAGGATTGGAACCTTACTGGTATCACTCTTAGGAAAATCTTTAAAATCTTTTTCTGTGATAGAGACCACATTAGCATAGTTTTTTGCTTGGAAAAAGCTAGAGGTTACTAGGCTTACCAGACCAGCAAGGACAAAGATGATAGCTGCAGTCAGAAACAATCCTCTACTAAGTTTGGTAAAAAGGAATCCTTCTAGATTGAGATCTTTGGCAGCCTTGCCATGACGTAGGTGAACTGTCTTGAGGAGGTTGGTATCCTTGCGGAAACTAAACAAAATTCCCATCACCACCAGATGCCCACAAAGAAAGAAGATGAATTCCCAACTAGTAAGATTAAGTGGCGGCAAAAAGATATACCAAGTCGTTGCGATAAAAACAAGTTCAAAAAGTATGCGTTTCATCTGAGTTCCTCCTAAATAATCCGTCCTTCCAAATGATCCAGTTCATGTTGGCAGATCTGAGCTGGAAAACCTGTTAACGTAATGGTCTGTTCCTCCCACTTACTATCACGATAGGAAACCGTAATCGTTTCATAGCGAGTTGTTGGTCGCACCCCAGTCAAAGACAAACAACCTTCCTCTGTCTCGTAAGGTCCTTTATAGGAAAGGAGAATGGGGTTAAACATGACCATGGGAACCAAGCCAAGATTAAAGATAATGACACGCTTCTGCACACCAATCATATTGGCTGCCAGACCGACACAGGTCTCGCGATTAGCCAGCAGGGTATCCTGCAAATCCTTAGCCAGATAAAGGTCTTCCTGACTTGCAGGTTTCGAGACCTGCGACAAGAATAAGACATCTCGGACAATTTTCTTTTCCATTCTCTTTCACTCCTTGCTACTTTACTTTATTATAGCACAAAAGGGAGCAACTCCTAGTCCTTTCTCTCAAATGCAAAAAAAGCCATCCGAAGATGACTTTCTTTTTAAATCGCGTTCTTATCAAGACCAAGTTTACGTTGAACAAACTTAACGATTTCGACGATAAGTATCATTGAGAAGCTTCCAGCTAGAACAATACCCCATTGAGACAAGTCTAGTTTGGTTACGTGGAAGATACCTTCAAGTGGTTCTACAACGATCGTTGCCATAAGAAGAATGAAGGATACCAAGATTGACCAGTTGAAGGTCTTAGACTTGAATGGTCCGACTGTCAAGATGGATTGGTAAACAGACTTGACGTTGTAGGCATGGAAGAGCTGAATCAAACCAAGCGTTGCAAAGGCCATAGTAAGGGCATCCGCATGAATGGCATGATTGTCACCCACATGAACTGGGTAAGCAATTGCAAGTCCATAAACACTCATAACAATAGCTGCTTGGAGTACACCTTGATAGATGATAGAACTCAAAACACCACCTGAGAAGAAGCTTGACTTACGTCCACGAGGTTTGTGGGTCATAACACCTGGCTCAGCAGGTTCAACACCAAGAGCGATAGCTGGGAAGGTATCGGTTACCAAGTTGATCCACAAAAGATGAACTGGCTGCAAGACGTCCCAACCAAACAAGGTTGATAAGAAGATAGTTAATACTTCAGCAGTATTGGCAGAAAGTAAGTACTGAATAGTCTTTTGAATGTTTGAGAAGACCTTGCGTCCTTCTTCAACTGCGACGATAATGGTCGCAAAGTTATCATCTGCAAGAATCATGTCAGAAGCCCCCTTAGAAACCTCTGTACCAGTGATTCCCATACCGATACCGATATCGGCTGTTTTCAGAGCTGGCGCATCATTAACACCGTCACCTGTCATAGCAACAACCTTACCTTGTTTTTGCCAAGCCTTGACGATACGAACCTTGTGTTCTGGAGATACACGCGCGTAGACAGAGTATTGACCAACGACTTTTTCAAATTCTTCATCTGAAAGTTCGTTGAGTTCAGCACCAGTCAAGACATGGTCTTCCGAGTCATTTTCATCGATGATTCCCAAACGTTTGGCAATGGCTTCCGCTGTATCTTGGTGGTCACCAGTGATCATGATTGGACGGATTCCCGCTTCCTTAGCGACACGAACAGCTTCTGCTGCTTCGGCACGTTCAGGGTCAATCATTCCAATCAATCCAGTAAAGATCAAGTTGTTTTCAAGCTCTTCAGAAGTCAGGTTTTCTGGAATGCTGTCTACAATCTTATAAGCACCCGCAAGAACACGCAAGGCTTGGTGAGCCATTTCAGAGTTGTTTGTGTGAATTAAGTCATTAACTTTCTCATCAATCGGAGCAACATCTCCAGCCTTATCACGAGCAACACAACGTTTCAAAAGTTGATCTGGAGCCCCCTTGACTGCTACGAGGAATTTACCATCTGGTAATGGATGAACCGTTGACATGAGTTTACGATCTGAGTCAAATGGTAACTCAGCTACACGAGGATATTGCTCTAAAAATCCTTTAACATCGTAACCCTTGTCCAAGGCATACTGGATGAAGGCTGTTTCCGTTGGATCCCCGATCAGGTTTCCTTCAGCATCAATCTTGGTATCGTTGGCCAAGACAACTGAACGAAGTAGTGGCATGTCCAAGCCAAGTTCAATGTCATCAGCTGAGTCATGTAGGACTGCGTCATAGAAGACTTTCTCGACTGTCATCTTGTTCATGGTAAGCGTACCAGTCTTATCAGAAGCGATGATTTCAGTCGAACCAAGCGTTTCAACTGCTGGTAACTTACGAACGATAGAGTTTCGTTTGGCCAAAACTTGAGTACCAAGGGCAAGAACGATGGTTACGATAGCTGGGAGTCCTTCTGGAATGGCTGCAACAGCAAGCGCAACAGAGGTCATCAACTCACCAAGTGGATTTTTTCCTTGAATGAAGACACCAACAACAAAAGTAACAAGGGCAATGACCAAGATAGCGTAGGTCAAGACCTTAGAAAGGTTGTTCAAGTTTTGTTTGAGAGGTGTATCCGTCTCATCCGCATCTTGGAGCATGCCAGCGATATGACCCACTTCCGTATACATACCTGTATTGACAACAACACCAAGACCACGACCATAGGTCACGTTTGAGTTTTGAAAGGCCATATTGACACGGTCACCAATACCAGCATCTGCAGCGAGCTCGACTGTCAAGTCTTTTTCAACTGGAACAGACTCGCCTGTTAAAGCTGCTTCTTCGATTTTAAGAGAATTAGCTTCTAGCAAACGTAGGTCTGCTGGCACCACGTCACCTGCTTCAAGAGCAACGATATCACCTGGTACCAATTCTTTTGAATCAATCTCAGCCATATGCCCATCACGAATAACGCGAGCAGCTGGACTAGACATAGACTTGAGGGCTTCGATGGCTTCTTCTGCTTTTCCTTCTTGGTAAACACCGAAGGCAGCGTTGATGATAACCACGGCTAGGATAATGATGGCATCTGCGATATCTTCCCCACCAGAAGTTACGACTGACAAGATAGCCGCAGCAACTAGGATGATAATCATCAAATCCTTAAATTGCTCGATAAACTTGACTAGGAGTGATTTTTTCTCACCCTCTTCCAGTTCATTGCGTCCATATTCAGCTAGACGTTTCTGCGCTTCGCTTGACGAAAGACCCTGTTCAGTTGCTTCAACTGACTTCAAGACCTCTTCAGGACTTTGAGTGTAAAACGCTTGGCGTTTTTGTTCTTTTGACATGTGTCTCCTCCTTGACATTGTGTGCAAAACAAGTTCTCTTTTAGTTTTATGACAAACAAAAAGAGACCTGTTAATCATAACAAGTCTCGCTGTTTAAGATAGTGCCGGAAAACATACTTTTCAGTATACAATTCGGAATGACGACACTATCACAGGTTTCTGCCAGCTACTCCCTTGAGTAGTACTATTATATCAAAATTTGAACATTTTTCAAGGGTTTAAATCCGATGAAACAAGACTAAATTTGAATTTTCCCTTGAAAACCAGTATAATGGTAGAATACTATATGCCTAGAAAGGAAGCCCGATGAACCAATCCATGTCAAATCTCAAATTGGCAGAACGTGGAGCCATTATCAGCATTTCGACCTACCTCCTCTTGTCTGCGGCAAAATTGGCAACTGGTCACCTCCTGCATTCTTCCAGTTTGGTGGCAGATGGTTTTAACAACGTATCCGATATTATCGGAAACGTTGCCCTCTTGATTGGGATTCGGATGGCCCGCCAGCCTGCTGACCGTGACCATCGCTTTGGTCACTGGAAGATTGAAGATTTGGCTAGCTTGATTACTTCCATCATCATGTTCTATGTTGGTTTTGATGTGCTTCGGGACACCATTCAGAAAATCCTTAGTCGGGAACAAACACCCATTGATCCTCTGGGTGCAACTCTAGGAATCATTTCTGCAGCGGTCATGTTTGTGGTCTACCTCTACAATACACGCCTCAGTAAGAAATCCAAATCCAAGGCTCTGAAGGCAGCTGCTAAGGACAATCTTTCCGATGCTGTCACCTCGCTTGGGACTTCCATTGCTATCCTAGCCAGCAGTTTCAATTATCCTATCGTGGATAAATTGGTCGCTATCATTATCACCTTCTTTATCTTAAAGACAGCCTATGATATCTTTATCGAGTCTTCCTTCAGTCTTTCTGATGGTTTTGATGACCGTCTGCTAGAGGACTACCAAAAGGCCATCATGGAGATTCCAAAGATTAGTAAGGTCAAGTCCCAAAGAGGGCGGACCTACGGTAGCAATATCTACCTTGATATCACGCTGGAAATGAATCCCGACCTATCAGTCTATGAAAGTCACGAAATTGCGGACCAGGTTGAGTCTATGCTAGAAGAACGATTTGGTGTTTTTGATACTGATATCCACATCGAACCTGCTCCTATACCTGAAGACGAAATTTTGGACAATGTCTATAAAAAACTACTCATGCGCGAGCAATTGATTGACCAAGGCAATCAATTAGAAGAACTCCTTGCTGAGGACTTTATCTATATTCGTCAAGATGGAGAGCAGATGGACAAAGAGGCTTATAAGACTGAAAAAGAACTTAGTGCTGCGATTAAGGACATTCAGATTACCTCCATCAGTCAAAAAACCAAACTCATTTGCTATGAGCTAGATGGTATCGTCCATACCAGTATCTGGCGTCGCCATGAAACTTGGCAAAATATCTTTCATCAGGAAACTAAAAAAGAAGACAAACAATGACCCTATCCAGTGGATAGGGCCTTTTTGATTATTCTACTTTAAGCAAAGACAGACTATGACGGTTTGGAAGATTTGCTTTTCGAAGCTTGTTTTGTCTGTTTTCTAGCTTGGCGATTTTGCTCGATGCGCCATTCTCTTTCATAGTACTTCATAGTCTCATAGACCCTTTCAGGAAGTCCTACATCTAGCAGAAAGATCGGGATAATTAAATCTGCTGACGGATGAAAAGGGAGAATCCTTCTCTTCAACAGAGCTAGAAAGGATTGGGATTTCACATTTTCCTTGTTTTTAAAATAGACTTCAATCCGATAAGAATCCCTATACTTCCCTCGAATCCGAGAAAAGGAAAACTCTTCTACATCTGCCCAAGCATAGAAATGACTGGGTTTCTTTGGGTTTGGTTTGTAGTAAAACCCCTCAACTGTGCATCTCAAATACTCCTTATCCAAGCTTAACAGTCTGTATGTCTGATAAATGATTACTCCAGCACAAAAGAGGACAAGCAGTATTAATAAAAGACTTATCGTATGAAGTTTAGTTCCCTTTTGCGAGTACAAATGGAGATAAGAGAGAGGCAACAAGAAGAAAAGCACTGAAGCCAAGCCAAACAAGGCATTCCAAATGATTTTCTTGGGACTACGTTTAATGACTTTTTCTTCCATCATGCCAACTCACTTAAATATTCATAGCGTTCGTATTTTTCAAGGAGGGCTTCATTCTTCTCGTCTAGTTCTTTCTGAAGAGTGGCCAGTTTACCAAAATCAGAACCATTTGCCTGCATTTCTTCTTCAATGGTTGCGATACAATTTTCCAAGGCTTCAATATCGCCTTCAATGCTTGCCCACTCCTGCTTTTCTTGATAGGTCATTCGCTTCTTTTCTTCACGGACTTTGACTACTTTTTCCTTTTCGGCCTTTTGCACTTGATTGGCCATCTCTGTTTCAAAGGCTTTCTCGTCAAGGTAGTCGGAGTAATGACCAAAGAAAGGACGAATCTTGCCATCTTCAAAAGCTAGAATCTTGGTCGCTACCTTATCCAGGAAATAACGGTCGTGGCTAACTGTCAATACTGGCCCTGCAAAACCTTGCAAGAAATTCTCCAAAACTGTCAAAGTTGCAATGTCCAAGTCATTTGTCGGCTCATCCAAGAGAAGAACATTTGGTTTTTCCAAAAGCAATTTGAGAAGATAGAGGCGTTTTTTCTCGCCACCAGACAATTTCTCAATCAAGGTTCCATGCGTCGAACGTGGGAAGAGGAACTGCTCCAGTAACTCAGCGATAGAAGTTGTGGAACCACCACTGGTCTTTACCTCTTCTGCCACTTCCTGCAGGTAATTGATAACGCGCTTGCTTTCATCCAAGCCTTCGATTTGTTGAGAGAAATAGGCGATGCGAACAGTTTCCCCTCTCACAACTTGTCCTTCAGTTGGCTCAAGACTTCCTGCAATCAAGTTGAGCAGGGTTGACTTCCCAACACCGTTGTCCCCAACGATACCGATACGGTCTTTAGCTTGCACCAAAAGGTTAAAATCTTTCAAAATAGGCTTGTTCTCATAGGCGAAGGAAACATTCTGAAACTCGATGACTTTTTTCCCAATCCGACTGGTTTCAAAGTTCATGGTCAAGTCTGCCTCAGCAACGCCGCCTGAAACTTCTTTTTTCAAATCATGGAAACGATTGATACGAGCCTGCTGCTTGGTCGCACGCGCCTGCGGTTGTCTGCGCATCCAAGCCAGTTCTTGTTTGTAGAGTTGTTCTTTTTTGTGAAGGAGAGCAGCATCGCGTTCATCTTGTTCCGCCTTAAGGCGAACATAGTCCTGATAATTGCCCTGATACTCGGTCAAGCCTGCTCGGTCCAACTCGAAAATTCGTGTTGACAGTGCATCTAGGAAATAGCGATCATGGGTGATAAAGAGAACCGTCTTCTTGGAATTTTTCAAGAAAAGGGTCAGCCACTCGATGGTCGCAATGTCCAGATGGTTGGTCGGCTCGTCCAGTAGCAAGAGATCGTGGTCTCCAAGAAGAACTTGCGCCAACTGAACCCGTCTTCTCAGACCACCTGACAATTCACCAACTGGAGTCGACAAGTTCTGAATACCCAACTTGCTGAGAACGGTCTTGACCTGACTTTCGATTTCCCAGGCTTGGAGAGAATCCATCTCAGCCATGACCCGTTCCAAAAAAGTCTGCTTGTCCTCGCTATAGTTGAGCATGATCAACTCATACTCACGAATCAACTGGATTTCCTTGAGGTCGCTGGAGAGAACCGTATCCAAGACCGTCTTGCTATCATCAAAATCAGGATCCTGGGTCAAGTAGCCAATCTTATAGTCATTCTTTGCCGAAAAGGGACTGACATCCCCATCAAAACCTGAAACTCCAGAAAGAACATCTAAAAGGGTGGTCTTACCCGTTCCATTGACACCAATTAGACCGATTCTGTCCAAGTCATGGATGATAAAAGAAATATCCTTAAAAACGGTCTTGTCACCGACGGATTTACTTAGTTTTTCAACGATAAAATCACTCATTTTTTCTCCCTCAGGTAAGCATGGATAGCTTGACGATCATTTTCCAATTCTCCATCGACAATGGCAAACTCAATCTCTGTTAAAATCTCTCCCAAGTCTGGTCCTGGCTGGTAACCATATTCCTTAATCAAAATTCCACCATTAATCTGGATTTCTTTCTTATCATGAATGGTCAAACTCTGGTAAGTTTCTGTGATAGCTTGTGGATTGACTTCTTTTCCTTGGGCCTGACGAAGACTTTCAGCTTGTAGAAGGGAATCCAAGTCAAAGCGGTAACAATCACGCTTGCTCAGCTCTCCTTCTTCTCGCAAAGCCAAAATAGTCAGCAAATCCTGTACTTGCTTTGCAAATTGACGTGAGGTCTTCCAATGTTTCAAAAATGGCTGTGCATCTTTAATCTCCAAAGCCCACAATAGAGCTGCCCAGGCTTGTTCGGAAGACTCAAAAGTGAAATCCGCCTCTAAATCAAACAGTCCGTTGAGCTTGTCTTGGCTTCCTGCCATATCTGGAAGATAGTCATAAGCTTGACTTTCAATCATGGAAGACAGACCAACTCGCCAAAAAGGTGCCAGCAATAGTTTATCAAACTCAACGAAGGTGCGCTCCACAGAAATTTTCTCCAAGAGCGGCGTCAAAGTCTTCATCGCCTCAAAAGTTTCTGACTCAAGTTTAAAACCGAGACTGGCCTGAAAACGGAAACCACGCATAATCCGCAAAGCATCTTCGTTGAAACGCTCACTAGCCACTCCAACTGCTCGCAAAACTTGGTTTTTCAAATCCTCTAAACCATGGAACAAGTCAATGATTTCACCTGTCTCATCCAAAGCGAAGGCATTGACTGTGAAATCACGGCGCTTGAGGTCTTCTTCTAGCGAACGCACAAAGGAAACCGCACTGGGTCTGCGGTAGTCCACATAGACATCTTCGGTCCGAAAGGTGGTTACCTCATACTCCTCGTCCCCATCTAAAACTAAGACAGTTCCGTGCTCGATTCCAATATCGGCTGTTCGCGGAAAAATCTGCTTGGTCTCCTCTGGATAGGAAGATGTCGCGATATCCACATCATGGATGGGACGATTGAGGAGGGCATCTCGAACAGAGCCTCCAACAAAATAGGCTTCAAAGCCTGCTTCTTTAATTTTTTCTAATACTGGTAAAGCCTTCTGAAATTCAGAAGGCATTTGCGTTAATCTCATAATAAGTGTTCTAATCCATAGACAAGCTCATGACGCTTGACAACTTCTTTGATTCCCAAATTGACTCCTGTCATGAAGGAGCTGCGATCATAGGAGTCATGACGAAGGATCAATCCTTCTCCCTGATTGCCAAAGATGACTTCTTGATGAGCTACTAAGCCTGGCAAACGAACTGAGTGGATCCGCATGCCATCAAAATCAGCACCACGGGCACCAGCAATCAATTCTTCCTCATCAGGCGCACCTTGTTGGATAGACTCTCGCACTTCCGCCATCAACTCAGCCGTTTTAATGGCTGTTCCGCTCGGAGCATCTTTTTTCTTGTCATGATGGAGCTCGATAATCTCCACATTGGGGAAATATTTGGCAGCCTGCGTCGCAAATTGCATAAGCAAGACAGCCCCCAAGGCAAAGTTAGGGGCAATCAAGCCACCCAAATCTTGTTCACGGGAAAATGCTTTTAATTCTGCAATTTCTTCACTAGTGAATCCAGTTGTTCCTACGACAGGAGCAAAGCCATTTTCAAGGGCAAAACGCGTATTTTCGTAAGCAACGGCTGGTGTAGTAAAATCCACCCAGACATCCGCTTCAAAACCAGCCAAGTCAGCCTTATCATTAAAGACAGGAATCCCCTGCCACTCTGACTCAGACTCAAAAGGATCCAAAACTGCGACCAAGTCCAAGTCTGGATCTGACAAGACCATCTGACAAGCAGCTTGGCCCATCTTTCCCTTAAAACCGGCAATAATTACTCGAATACTCATCTCTACTCCTGACTAAGATACAAAGGACGTTAGCTGCCCATGAAAAATAGGGAATGGCGCTGACTTTCTACGAAAGGCAAGACAGGCATCTTTTTTCAAGAGGCAGGTAGGCCGTGTTCAATTGCTAAGATACAAAGCCTGTAAGAACAATTTAGACGATTGGTGTATAGCTCAAGGCGATACTACCTTCTCCAAGGTGGGTCCCAATAACACTACCAAAGGTTTCAATTGGAATTTCAGCAGTCACACCACTCTCCATCAAAAGCTGACGTAAATCCGCTGCCTTTTGAGGAGCGTTCCCATGAATGACTGTTATACGGTAGTCCCCATCTTTTGTCAACTCCTTGATGATTTCCACCAAACGTTTGATTGCTTTCTTTTCTGTACGAACTTTTTCGTAAACTTCAATCACTCCTTGGTCATTAAAGTAAAGAATAGGCTTGATACTGAGGAGATTCCCTAAGATGGCTGCCCCATTTGACAAACGTCCTCCTTTAACCAAGTGATCGAGGTCATCTACTATGATAAAGGCTGAATTATCAGCAATTTGAAGAGCTAATTTCTCCTGAATCTGAGCAAAATCATCGCCTTGTTCTGCCCATTCAAAGGCACTCTCCACCATAAATCCTAGAGGGGAACTTGTGATATGGGTATCTGGAAAGGCAATGGTCAAGCCATCATATTCATCCAACATGTATTGGATGTTCTGATAAAAGCCTGAAATTCCTGACGAAAGAAAGAGTCCCAAGACATGGGTATAGCCTTCATCTTTCAAGGAACTTAGAATCTCATCCAATTTGGCAATACTTGGTTGACTAGTTTTAGGCAATTCTCCAGACTGAGCCATTTTTTGATAAAATTCCTCAGCAGTCAGATTGACACCTTCGACATACTCTTCCCCATCAATATTGACAGGAATATCCAAGATAAATAGATTCTCTCTTTGCAGCGTCTTCTCCTCTAAATAGGCTGAAGAATCTGTAATGACAGCTAATTTCATGACTAAAACTCCAAATTGATCCCTGGAAGATCCAAGGCAATTTCTGTTACTTCATACGTCAAACGATTGAGCATGTTCAAACATGGACGTGCCAAGGTTTCGACTTCTTCTTGGTTAAATTCGCTTGGTTCGTTGACAATACGACCTTCCACATGGTTCACTTGGGAAATTGTTCCGCTGATGACAAATTTGTCAAAGACAATCATAAAGCTCAAGATAACGACTAAAGAAGTCACTTGGTTTTCTTGGTCATGTTGGAGTAACTGAAAGTTCACGTCTACCTTGGTTTCAGGAGCTCCATTTTCATTTTCCCATTCAAAGTTACGAGCATCAAAGTGATACTGGCTAACAAATTCTTGTTCTCGTTTAAGATTCATTTTTCTCTCCCATTGCTACAATTTACTATGCAATTGTACCACATTTTTATGATTTCATCTAGTTTTCTAGGCTTTAGTCAATTCCGATTTCATCTTTAACAACAGCAGCAATTGTATCTACGTAGTAGTTAACTTCTTCTGTTGTTGGGGCTTCTGCCATGACGCGCAAGAGGGGTTCTGTTCCACTTGGGCGGACAAGGATACGACCGTTCCCTGCCATTTCTTCTTCCATCTTTTCGATGATTGTCTTGATGGCTGGTACTTCCATGGCTTTCTCTTTCATAGCATTTTCCACTCGGATATTGACCAGTTTTTGTGGGTAAATCGTTACTTCTGATGCTAGTTGAGACAAACTCTTGCCTGTTTCTTTCATGATTTTAGTCAATTGAACAGCTGATAATTGACCATCACCAGTTGTATTATAATCCATCAAGATAACGTGACCAGACTGTTCACCACCAAGGTTGTAGCCTGATTTTCTCATTTCTTCAACGACATAGCGGTCACCAACAGCAGTCACTGCCTTGTTAATGCCAGCACTCTCCAAGGCCTTATGGAAGCCAAGGTTAGACATAACCGTTGTCACGATGGTGTTTTGAGCCAACTGGCCTTTTTCAGAAAGGTATTTTCCGATGATGTACATGATCTTATCACCATCGACGATGTCGCCATTTTCATCAACAGCAATCAAACGATCACTGTCTCCGTCAAAGGCCAAACCAATAGCTGACTGGCTTTCTTTGACCACTTCTTGAAGAGCTTCTGGATGTGTAGAACCCACATTCAAGTTGATATTAAGACCATCTGGTGTCTCACCGATAACAGTTATTTGAGCCCCAAGGTCTGCAAAGATTTGACGGGCACTTGTAGACGCTGCACCGTTGGCTGTATCCAAGGCCACTCTCATTCCCTCAAGAGGAGTTCCAGTTGAAACAAGGTAGCCTTCATACTTGCGTAAACCTTCTGGATAGTCCACCAAGGTTCCCAAGCCTTCGGCACTTGGACGAGGAAGAGTGTCTTCTGTAGCATCCAGCAAGGCTTCGATTTCTGCTTCTTTTTCATCATCAAGTTTGAAGCCATCCCCACCAAAGAATTTAATTCCATTATCAAGGGCTGGGTTGTGACTAGCGGAAATCATGACACCTGCACTGGCTCCCTCAGTTTTGACCAAGTAAGCTACTGCTGGTGTTGCAAGAACACCGAGTTTGTAGACGTGAATCCCTACAGAGAGAAGACCTGCCACCAAGGCAGATTCTAGCATTTCTCCTGAGATACGTGTATCACGTCCTACAAAGACTTTAGGGGCTTCCGTTTCGTGTTGGCTAAGAACATAACCACCAAAACGTCCTAATTTAAAGGCCAATTCTGGCGTCAGTTCTACGTTTGCTTCTCCACGGACTCCATCGGTCCCAAAATATTTACCCATTTTGTTAATCATCCTTTTCTACTTTTTTATTTATTCTTGTTTAGACGAGTCTGGTTTTGTTTCTGAACTCGTTGAAGACGAGCTGCTAGTCGAGGACCCTGTTGATGAGGTCGTTGACGAAGAACTCGAGCTAGACGATACTGTCTTGGTTGTAATTTTCATTGTAGTGTCAAATGGCATAATGACGCTTGGCAAGACATTTCCATTTTTATCGACTGCTTGTAGAGGAACAGAGGCTGAATAGTTACCTGTTATCCGTTCACTAGTCGGTAAGATGGCAATGACACGATCTACTCTAGAGAGAGTTTCCTCATCACTAATGACCGATACTTTTTCATCTGACACAGTGACTGTATCAATTTTCACACGAGAATCAATCTGACTAGGGTCAATCTCCGGCACAACAATTACATTGTCTCGTTTTGCTTTTTTACCAACCTTGACTGTTATCTTTTGCGGTGTCGCAACAGCCGTCAAACCACTTGGTAAATTTTCAATGGTTAGAGGAACTTCGATGGTTCCTACACTGGCATTGGTTAAGTCAGCTTTGACCTTGAATTTCCGAGTGCTTTCCTGCATTTCGCTCGCCAATGCAACTCTGTTTGACCCTGTCAGAAAGACGGTCACTTCAGATGTAAAACCACTGATAAAGTACTGATCACTGTCATACTGAATATCGATTGGGACATTAAGAACCGTATTGGTATAGGTTTCTGTCCGCACTTGTCTGGCACTGTTGCTATTCTGATAGTTTGTTGAAGTCGCATAGATAAAGAGGATGCAGGCGAAAAAGAAGGAAGAAATAATATAAAGACTATTTTTTCTCATGTTTCAATCCTCCTAGCAAACGCTCTTTCAGACCTTGTTTTTTCTCTGATGTTGGAAGCAAGATTCTTCTTAACTCCGATTCAAACTCTTCCAAGGTCAAATCATGCTTAAAGACTCCATTATAGGTGATTGAGATTCCGCCTGTTTCCTCTGAAACCACAAAGGTAAGAGCATCTGATACTTCCGATAAACCAATTGCCGCCCTGTGACGTGTTCCAAACTCCTTGGAAATTCCTGTATTTTCAGTCAGGGGTAGGTAGGCTGAAGTTACGGCAATCCGATCTTCTCTGACAATAACCGCTCCATCGTGTAAGGGTGTATTGGGGATAAAGATATTAATCAATAACTCAGAGGAAATCTTAGCATCTAGAGGAATCCCAGTTGAGATGTACTCCTGCAAGGTTCTCACTCGCTGAACTGCTACCAGAGCACCAATCTTACGAGGACTCATGTACTCGACTGATTTAACAAAGGCACGAACCATTTGCTCTTCCGCACTAATAGGGGCATTGTAGAAGAAATCAGTAGCTCGACCCAATCGTTCCAAACCAGTCCGAATCTCTGGTGAAAAGATAACTACTGCTGCGATAACCCCATAAGTGATGATCTGATTGATCAACCAGGAAATGGTCGTCAAACCAATCATATTGGACAGAATCTGGCCTAAAATAAAGACCAGGACTCCCCGCACCAGTATCATGATTTTGGTCCCTGCAA
Source organism: Streptococcus oralis (assembly GCA_963515155.1). Taxonomy (GTDB): domain Bacteria; phylum Bacillota; class Bacilli; order Lactobacillales; family Streptococcaceae; genus Streptococcus; species Streptococcus oralis_CW. The sequence goes on from CAUPXG010000002.1 coordinate 83,956, forward strand.
TCGCTTTGGTAAAATGATATAAAATATAAGTCACAATGAGAATATCAATCAGATTGGTGACTATTGTCCAAGGGCTTGAAAACAAACTCGTCCAGTATTGCAAATTGGATAATGGTTGAAAATTCATCCCTGGCCTCCTCCCTGTCAAAACACTTTCTGTACCATTATACCATTTTTTGCCCATTTTTTCCCTATCCTACCTCATTTTAAATTAAGCAAAAATATGATAAAATAAACTGATTAGAAAAAACGAAGGAGAAATCATGTCTCAACTCTATGATATTACTATTGTAGGTGGCGGTCCTGTTGGGCTCTTTGCTGCCTTTTACGCCCACCTCCGCCAAGCCAAAGTCCAAATCATCGACTCCCTTCCCCAGCTAGGTGGCCAGCCTGCCATCCTCTACCCTGAGAAGCAAATCCTTGATGTACCAGGTTTTCCAAACTTAACTGGGGAAGAGCTGACCAATCGCTTGATTGAACAGCTAAACGGCTTTGAAACACCGGTTCACCTCAACGAAACTGTTCTTGAGATTGAAAAGCAAGTTCAAGGTTTTACCATCACAACCAACAAAGGAAGTCACCTGACTAAAACAGTCATCATTGCCATGGGTGGCGGTGCCTTTAAACCACGGTCACTCGAATTAGATGGTGTTGAGGACTATGAAAATATCCACTACCACGTTTCCAACATTCAACAATACGCAGGCAAGAAAGTGACCATCCTTGGTGGGGGAGACTCAGCTGTGGACTGGGCTCTAGCTTTTGAAAAAATTGCGCCAACTACTCTCGTTCACCGTCGAGATAACTTCCGCGCCTTGGAACATAGTGTGCAAGCCCTGCAAGAATCATCTGTGACCATCAAGACACCGTTCGTCCCTAGCCAACTCCTTGGAGATGGTAAAACACTCGACAAACTAGAAATCACCAAAGTCAAATCAGATGAAACCGAAACTATCGAAGTAGACCATCTCTTTGTCAACTATGGTTTCAAATCATCTGTCGGCAACCTTAAAAATTGGGGTCTGGACCTCAACCGTCACAAGATTATCGTCAATAGCAAGCAAGAGTCTAGCCAAGCAGGTATCTATGCTATCGGCGACTGCTGCTACTATGAAGGTAAGATTGATTTGATCGCTACAGGACTGGGTGAAGCTCCAACAGCTGTTAACAATGCCATCAACTACATTGACCCAGAACAAAAAGTTCAACCCAAACACTCGACCAGTTTATAAGAAAAAAACCACGAATCAACTGATTCGTGGTTTTATAATTCATCTGCTATCTTGTTTATTTTTCTTAGTCTGTGGTTGACACCACTTTTGGTTAGGGGATTGCTCAGGCTATCTGCCAACTGCTGGATAGAGTAGTCTGGATGCTGGATTCGCAACTGAGCCACCTCTTGCAAATCCACGGGTAAATTTTCCAAACCCATTCTATCTTTGATTTTACTGATATTATTAATGGTCTTCATACTAGCAGAAACTGTCCGAGCGATATTGGCTGTTTCAGCGTTATTGGCTCGATTGAGATCGTTACGGGTTTCACGCAAAATCTTGATGCGCTCAAAGTTATCACGCGCCTGCATGGCACCAATCACAATCAAGAAATCCATGATGTCCTCTGCACGTTGGAGATAGGTGACTGCACCTTTCTTTCGCTCAATAACCTTGGCATCCAGTAAAAATTGCTGGAGGAGAGAGGCCAGTCCTTGGGCGTGGTCCAGATAAACGGAACTGATCTCCAATTGGTACTTGCCAGACTCAGGATCACGGATACTACCATTTGCCAGAAAGGCCCCACATAAGTAGGCACGACCAGCCTCCTCATCTGCTAAAATATCAGGATCGATACCTGTCTCCAAACCAAAGAAGGAATCCGCAAGCCGCAAATCAGCTAAAAGCTCCTGCACTCTCTCATCGGTATAGACCGTGTAGACACGATTCTTACGAAGATTGCTTCTCTGATGGTGACGAATTTCTGACTTGATCTCATAAAAATGGAGAAAGGATTCATAAAGGTGCCGAGCCAACTTGGCATTTTCGGTCACGACGGACAAGGTCAAGCCTGAAGTCGAGAGACCGATACTGCCAGACATCTTGATGATGGCAGACAATTCATGACGACTGAGATGGTGTTGACCAAGAATTTCCTCTTTTACTGCAACTGTAAAACTCATTTTCTCACCTGTATAATGCGCATCAATTCGTCTACAATCAAATCGCCATCATGGAAGGCTCCTCCATTTTCCAAACGAAGGAAGTTGGATGAAATCACACGAGGAACCTGCTTGCAAAGACCAGCAAAATCATGCTCTACCTGAACCAAATACTCATCAAAACGGTTGGTATCCATGTATTCTCTAGGAACCTTCTCGATATTCACCAAGACCGTGTCGATAAAAGGCCGACCTAAGTGTCGATGGAGGACTTCCACGTGGTCGCTGTCTGAAAAGTGCTCTGTTTCCCCACGCTGGGTCATGATATTGCAGACATAGGCAATCTCAGCCTTAGTCTCCAAGAGAGCCTGCCCAATCTCCTCAATGACAATATTGGGCAAAATCGATGTAAAGAGGGAACCAGGCCCCAAGACGATCATATCACTCTCTAGGATAGTATTGACCACTCGACGGCTGGCTTGGGGCGTTTCATCATCCAAGGTATTGGTCACATAGACATGGTCGATCATGCCGGGATGATCTGCAATGTGGCTCTCACCTGCCACCTCAGAACCGTCTTTAAAGACTGCATGCAGTGTCAAAGGCTGATCGCTTGAGGGGTAGATTTTTCCTGTTGTGTGGAAAAAGAGACTTAGCAGCTGCATGGCATTATAAGTGGACCCTTGCATTTCAGAAAGCCCTGCTATAATGATATTTCCTAGAGGATGACCTGCAAAAGCACCAGCGTCTTCTGAAAAGCGGTACTGAAAAACCTTCTCATAAAATTTAGGCATATCCGACATGGCTACCAGGACATTGCGAAGATCTCCTGGTGGTGTCAGCTGTTGGATATTCTTTCTTAGTTCACCAGAAGATCCACCATCATCAGCTACCGTTACGATGGCTGCGATATCAACATCCTTTTCTCGCAAGCTTTTCAAAATGACGGGGATACCAGTTCCTCCACCAATTACCGTTATTTTTGGTTTTCTCATGAACGGTTTACCGTTTCCTTTCTTCTGTCTTTGTCACGATGGCTTTCATTGACAGGCCAGTTTTTAGCAAGGTCCTCAGCGATTCGTTTTGCAAAGGCAACACTACGGTGCTGTCCACCTGTACATCCTACTGCAATGGTTAAAACAGACTTGCCTTCTTTTTTGTAACTTGGCAAAATGGGCTCAATCAAGGCGAGTAAGTGCTGATAAAAACTTTCAGACTCTTCATGATTCATCACATAGTCATAAACTGCTTGATCCTCACCTGTCTGATTACGAAGTTCAGGGAGGTAGTATGGATTTGGCAAGAAACGGACATCAAAGACCAAGTCTGCATCAATAGGGATACCATACTTGAATCCAAAAGACATGACCTCGATACGGAAAGACTGGGCTTGTTCTTGGTCTGAAAATTGCTCAGCAATGGTTTTACGCAGTTCACGCGGAGTGAGTTCTGTCGTATCCACCACATTTTGACTCATATTTTTCAAAGGTGCTAAGAGTTCACGTTCCAGCTTGATGCCATCTAAAATCCGACCATCAGCAGCTAGAGGGTGACTTCTTCTAGTTTCCTTATAGCGTGCCACCAATTCCTTATCTGCTGCGTCTAAAAAGAGAATTTTGAAGTCCAAATCGTCTTGGTTTTCCAATTCATCCAAAACAGCCTGAATCTCTGAAAAGAAGGAACGGCTCCGCATATCGACTACCAAGGCCAGTTTGTGGTCATCATCCTTGGTCTCTACCAACTGCAAAAACTTTGGCAAGAGGGCTGGTGGCATATTGTCAATAGTGAAATATCCCAAATCCTCGAAGGACTGAATGGCTACCGTTTTCCCTGCGCCACTCATCCCTGTCACAATCACCAGGTGAAGTTGTTTCTTTGTCATCTATCTCTCCTTATATCAAAAAAAGTTTGGCAGAGCCAAACTTCAACTAGCTTATCCAATCTCTGCGATCACTTCAATTTCGACTTTTACATCACGAGGAAGACGTGCAACCTCTACAGCTGAACGAGCTGGGAACTCCTCTTTAAAGGCAGTCTGGTAAACCTCGTTAAAAGGAACAAAGTCATTCATATCGCTCAAGAAGCAAGTTGTTTTGACAACATGGTCAAAGTCTGTTCCTGCTTCAGCCAAAATAGCACCGATATTTTTCAAGACTTGTTCTGTCTGTTCTTGGATCGTTTCTCCTACAATTTCTCCAGTTTCAGGAGATAGGGGAACTTGACCGCTAGCAAACAAAAGATTGCCAACGATTTTCCCTTGAACATATGGTCCGATAGCCTTTGGAGCTTTGTCTGTATGAATTGTTTTTGCCATTTCTTTCCCTCACAATTTTTCTAATATTGCATCCCAAGCCTGATCCATCCCTGCCTTGCTGACAGATGAAAAGAGGATGAAGTCGTCACTTGGGTCAAAGTTTAATTTCTTTTTAATTGCTGATTCGTGCTTGTTCCACTTACCACGAGGAATCTTGTCCGCCTTGGTCGCAACGATGATAACCGGAATCTCATAATACTTGAGAAATTCGTACATCTGCACATCATCTGCTGACGGGTCGTGGCGGAGATCCACCAAACTAACAACTGCACGGAGATTTTCCCGAGTCGTTAGGTACTCCTCAATCATGCGCCCCCACTTTTCACGTTCCTTTTTGGAAACTCGGGCGTATCCATACCCCGGTACATCCACAAAACGCATCTTGTCATCAATATTAAAGAAGTTGAGCAACTGGGTTTTACCAGGTTTCCCAGATGTACGAGCGAGATTCTTGCGGTTGAGCATGGTGTTGATAAAACTAGACTTCCCAACATTTGAACGCCCTGCAAGGGCAATCTCTGGCAGGTCATCCTGCGGATAGTGGGATTTATTGGCCGCACTGAGCAAGATTTCAGCATTGTGTGTATTGATTTCCATAGTCACCTCTAGGCTGTTTCTAGGATTGGTTTTTCCGTTCCATCGACAGCTTCTTTCGTGATGCGGACCAATTTCACATTTTCCTGACTTGGCACTTCAAACATAACATCTAGCATGGTTTCTTCGATGATTGAGCGAAGACCACGCGCACCCGTTTTGCGTTCGATAGCCTTATTGGCGATTTCTTGAAGGGCTTCATCGTCAAATTCCAACTCAACATCATCATAAGAAAGCAAGGTTTGGTATTGTTTGACCAAGGCATTTCTTGGTTCTTTCAAGATGCGAACCAAGTCATCGACCGTCAATTGCTCAAGAGCAGCAAAGACAGGCAAGCGTCCAATCAACTCAGGAATAATACCGAATTTTTGAATGTCTTCTGCAATGATTTCTTGCATGTAGGAGCTGTTTTCGTCAATCGCCTTGTTATTTTGGCCAAAACCGATGACTTTTTCTCCCAGACGTTGTTTAACGATTTCTTCGATGCCATCAAAAGCACCACCCACGATAAAGAGGATATTTTTAGTATCCACCTGAATCATCTCTTGTTGTGGATGTTTGCGTCCACCTTGAGGTGGCACGCTAGCAACGGTTCCCTCGATAATCTTGAGAAGGGCTTGTTGCACTCCTTCACCCGAAACGTCACGTGTGATAGACACGTTCTCGCTCTTCTTGGCAATTTTGTCAATTTCATCCACGTAGATAATCCCACGTTCTGCACGTTCGATGTTAAAGTCAGCAGCCTGCAAGAGTTTGAGGAGGATATTTTCCACATCCTCACCCACATACCCAGCCTCAGTAAGAGCTGTCGCATCTGCAATAGCAAAAGGCACATTCAAGCTCTTAGCCAAGGTCTGAGCCAAGAAAGTTTTCCCAGAACCAGTTGGACCAATCATCAGGATATTTGACTTCTGCAAATCCACATCTTCTGACTCTTCACGCGTATCGTGGAAATTAATGCGTTTATAGTGATTGTATACAGCCACTGCCAAGGCACGTTTGGCACGATCCTGACCAATCACATAGTGGTTTAAGATATTGAGGAGTTCGATTGGTTTTGGTACTTCAGACAAGTCTGCCAAGACTTCCTCGGCCAACTCCTCCCGAATGATTTCCTGGGCCAACTCCACACATTCATTACAGATAAAGGCGTTGTTCCCAGCGATTATTTTCTTTACTTCTTCTTGGCTTTTGCCACAAAATGAGCAATAAACCATCATATCATTTTTCCTATTTGTAGGCATGATTTCCTTCCATTCTAATTTATCATTCTATCTAAAATAAGGTCATATAAAAAGCGTGGACACTGTTTACCAGATTGGTAAAAGCATTCAACCAGAGTAAAGCAGACAGTCCATAGCGCTTCTTACGAAAAGCCTGTGCTCCAGTCAAAATACAGATCACACACAAAAAGGCTGTAAAAAATCCAAATATACTGCGCTCCATTAGACTTCCTTTCTCTTTCGGTATTGGATGGTGAAATCATAGTTGTTTTTCTCATCTCGCTCATAAGATTTGCTTGCGACTGTCTCAAAAAGAGACAAGTCAAAATCCTCAGGGAAATAGGTGTCTCCCTCCACCTGAGCATGAATCTGTGTCACAATGATTTCATCTAAATACGGCTCAAAAGCCTGAAAAATCTGCTTTCCGCCAATGATATAGAGATTTTTTTCTTGACTCTGATACCACGCTAAAACAGACTCCACATCTTGAAATACGAGCGCCCCATCTATGACTTCTTCGCTATTGCGCGTTAAAATCAGGGTTTGCCGTTTTGGAAGCAGACGACGTCCCATGCCATCAAAAGTCACTCGCCCCATCAGTATAGCATGATTTAAAGTTGTTTCCTTAAAATGTTGCAACTCTGCTGGCAAATGCCAAGGGAGACGATCTTCCTTCCCAATCACACCTTTTTCATCTTGGGCCCAAATGGCTATGATTTTCTTTGTCATGCTTCCGTCCTTTTTATTGATACTACTATTTTATCAAAATTCTCCCAAAAAGGCTGTTTTGAAACGCGCGCAAAAGAGAGAAAAGGAGCAGGATTCATTTAGCCTGCTCCTCTCGTCCCTAGGACATATATTTTTTTGCTTCTGATTCGATTTTTTCGACCACTTCCTGGATACTTAGTCCAGTTGTGTCAAGGTAAACTGCATCCTCAGCCTGTTTAAGAGGTGAGGTTTCACGATGACTATCCTTGTAGTCACGCGCCGCAATCTCTTCTTTCAGCGTTTCAAGGTCTGTTTCAATCCCTTTAGCAATATTTTCCTTGTAACGACGCTCTGCTCTTTCTTCAACAGAAGCCACTAGGAAAATCTTGAGTTCAGCTTGTGGTAAAACAACTGTCCCGATATCACGCCCATCCATGACGATACCACCTTGCTGAGCAATCTCTTGCTGGAGCGAAACCAGTTTCTCACGCACTTCAGGAATTGCAGCAATGCTTGAAACCTTGTTGGTTACTTCATTTTCACGAATCGGATGAGTAATATCAACATCCCCTACAAAAACAAGTTGCTCACCTGTTTCTGAACGACCAAAACTAATGGGGTGTTGGTTAAGAAGCTCAAGAAGTTGGTCGACATTTCCCGCATCCAACTGGTGCTTGAGCGCTATATAAGTCGCAGCACGATACATAGCACCTGTATCGAGATAAGTGTAACCAAAATCTTTAGCGACAATCTTTGCGACCGTACTCTTACCACTCGAAGCTGGACCATCGATAGCAATTTGAATTGTCTTCATGACCGACTCCTATCTTGTCTTAATCACATCACCTGGGTTGGCAAACCAAGATCCAGATGACATGTGAGAAGGATTTAGGGCTTCTAGCTGGGCAATGGAAATCCCTGCACGTTGAGCAAGAGCTGCTTCTCCCTCTCCAGGCTGTACTGTAAGTGTTCCTTCACCCTCTGTAGTATGTTCTTCCGAACTGCTCTGTGAAGGTGTTGATTCAGAAGAAGTTGTTTCCTCTACCTTGCTACTTGAAGATGATGATTCTTCCACTTTAGAACTTGAACTTGTAGAAGGAGACGATGCATCATAGAAGTCCTTCAAAGATGATGTACGATTGCTTCCTCCAGTTGATAGGTAAATCAATACAACTACCATCGCTACAACAATTACAAAGAAGAGGCTAGCTAGAACCGTCAAGACACGATTGGCAACAACGCCTTTCCCTTTTTGTTTCCGGTGTCTACGCTCTGATCTTGTTTCTTCCTCATTGTTTTCGTAAATATCTTCTTGCCACGGTTCTTTTTCCATACCTTACTCCTTGTTTTTTTTACATTTTCTTATTACAATATAAATATGAAAGTCACACTTATACCCGAACGGTGCATCGCCTGCGGGCTTTGCCAAACCTATTCTGAACTCTTTGATTACCATGATAATGGAATCGTTCGATTTTACGATGATCCAGTTGAATTGCAAAGAGAAATCGCTGAGACCAGCGATGTTCTGGAGGCCATCAAAAATTGTCCTACACGTGCACTTCTAAAAGATCCATCGTAGGAAGCAGGGAATAAATATAATTGATTTTTTCTCATTTTTCCCACACTTATTAGTTTAGCATATTTCTAGGTAAAATTATAGTCTTTTTTAGTTATTTTTTTCCATCAATAATAGAAAGGTCACTTTTTTCTTTGACGAGATAGAGTGGTCTTTTTTTGGTCTCTAGATAAATCTTACTGATATACTTACCAAGAATTCCAATTGTCAGGAGTTGAATCCCTCCAAGAAAGAGAATGACAGCCATCAAAGAGGTCCAACCAGATGTCGGATTTCCCAAGATAAGAGTCCGAAACACTACAAAAACTGTCATCGCAAAAGAAAGAAAACAAGATAGAAGTCCCGCTACAAAGGCTATACTCAAGGGGAAATCTGAAAAATTAAGAATTCCTTCAATCGAGTAGAAAAAGAGTTGTCTAAAACTCCAACTGGTCTTGCCAGCCTGTCGTTCAACGTTTGGATAATCAAGATAGTGCGTTTTAAAACCCACCCAGGCAAAGAGTCCTTTAGAAAAACGATTGGATTCAGTCAGTGTTAAAATAGCATCTACCACAGACCTTCTCATCATGCGAAAATCACGGACACCTGAGGGCAAGGCTACCGGACTAATTTTTTTCATGAGGCGGTAAAAGAGGTCGGCACAGAAACTGCGGAAAAAGGGTTCTCCCTCCCGACTAGTTCTCCGTGTCCCAACACAGTCCAAGTCTACATTTTGGTCTAGTAAAGCTTTCATCTCAAGTAGCATACTAGGAGGATCCTGGAGGTCTGCATCCATCACGACCACCAAGTCTCCAGTTGCATGCTGCAAGCCTGCGTATAAGGCTGCCTCTTTCCCAAAATTTCGTGAGAATGAGACATAACGGACCGCAGGATTTTGCTCCCGATAGGTCTTCAAAAGCTCCAAGGTCCCATCGCTAGAGCCATCGTCTACAAAGACATATTCGACTTCTGCTCCCAAGTCAGGAAGCAGAGCTTCCACAGACTGATAAAAAAGAGGAAGTACTTCCTCTTCGTTTAAACAAGGGACAATGATTGAAATCATCATCTTAGTCTTCAAATCCATTTGGATGCTTGCTTTGCCAACGCCATGCGTCTTCACACATTTGGGTGATGTCGAGTTCTGCTTCCCATCCGAGCTCTGCTTTAGCTTTTGCTGGGTCTGAGTAGCAAGCAGCGATATCACCTGGGCGACGTTCTACGATGCGGTAAGGAATAGGACGTCCCACTGCTTTTTCCATATTTTGGATAATTTCAAGAACTGAGTAACCTTTACCTGTTCCAAGGTTATAAACATTAAGACCTGAACCTTTTTGGAGTTTTTTCAAAGCTGCAACGTGACCTTTAGCTAGGTCTACGACATGGATATAGTCACGAACCCCGGTTCCATCTTCTGTATCGTAATCATCTCCAAATACTTGCACTTGTTCTAGTTTGCCCACTGCCACTTGTGAAACATAAGGCAAGAGATTGTTTGGAATTCCATTAGGATTTTCTCCCAAGTCTCCACTTTCATGCGCTCCGATTGGATTAAAGTAACGAAGCAAAACCACATTCCATTCTGAGTCTGCCTTGTAGATATCCGTCAAAATTTCCTCTAACATGAGCTTAGTACGGCCGTACGGGTTGGTCACTGAAAGTGGGAAATCTTCTAAGATTGGAACTGTATGAGGATCCCCGTAAACTGTAGCAGAAGAACTGAAGATGATATTCTTACAGTTGTTTTCTTCCATAGCTTTTAGAAGGCTAACAGTTCCAGCGATATTGTTGTCATAGTAGGTAAGAGGGATACGTGTTGATTCACCAACAGCCTTCAAACCCGCAAAGTGAATGACACCAGTCGGTTCTTCCTGCTTGAAAATATCTCTGAGAGTATCAGTATCACGGATATCTGCCTCATAAAAAGGAATCTCAACTCCTGTGATTCTTTCAACAACTTCTAAACTTTTACGATTGCTATTAACAAGATTATCCACCACAACCACTTGATGACCTGCTTGGATCAACTCAATAACAGTGTGGGTTCCGATAAATCCAGCACCACCAGTTACCAAAATCTTTTCTTGCATCTTTTTTCCTCGATTCTCGGATTATTTTTTCTTATTTTATCATTTTTGATAGGGAATGTCATTTGACATCCTAAACTACCTGCTAAAATTTCAGTAAAATTTTATTCACTTTTTACTCGCTTGACATAGTTTGCAATGGGATAATTTTCAGGGTCCAAGGTCAACTCCTTGTCTTGGACCAGCTGGGCTAGATGGTAACCGATGATCGGCCCGGTTGTGAGACCTGATGAACCTAGACCACTAGCCGCATAGACACCTGACAATTCTGGCACTTGTCCAAAAAATGGGGAGAAATCACTGGTGTAGGCACGGATTCCCACACGCTCACCAGATGATTTCGCTTCTGCCAAGGCTGGATAGTGAGGCAAGGCCGCATCCTCCATTTGTTGGAGCAAGGTTTCATCTACCGTCAAATCAAATCCCATATCATTTTCATGGGTAGCGCCTAAGGACAATTTCCCACCTGCAAAAGGGATCAAATCCCACTCCCCCTCTGGCATGACAACAGGGTAAGATTCCATATCTTTGGAAATCTGATAATCTCGGAGTTGTCCTTTTTGGGGACGAACATCTACCTCATATCCTAAAGGTTCCAAAATGTCCCTCAACCAAGCTCCCGTTGCTAGAATAACCTGATCAAAGACCTCTTCGCCAATCTGATAGCCGAATTCTAAAGGTGTCAGACTCACTTTTTCTTTGACTAGCTTGACTTGACTGGCTTCTAGCAAACGAGTCACTAAGAGGTGGCCATCTACTCTCGCTCCACCAGAAGCATAGAGCAGGAGGTCGAATCCCTGCAAACCAGGGAATAATTCATTTGCAGACGCTTGGTCTAGAATGGCTAATTGACCTATCAAGGGAGATTCTTCTCTACGCTGAAGAGCTAGTTGATAGAGTTCTTCTAGTTTGGATTCATCCTTTTTCAAGAGAAAAACTCCTGAGCGTTGGTAAAAGTCGATTTCCTGACCAGACTTTTCTAAATCAGCCAACAAATCCACATAAAAGTCAGCTCCCAAGCGCGCCATCTTGTACCAGGCTTTATTACGGCGTTTGGAAAACCAAGGACTGATAATTCCCGCTGCTGCTTTGGTAGCCTGACCTTGTCCATGGTCAAAAACGGTCACATCTAGGTCACTTTCTTTAGAAAGGTAGTAGGCAGCAGTTGCCCCTACAATCCCTGCTCCAATAATGGCAACTTTTTTCATTGTCTTCACTTTCTAACTAGATATGGTGGAAAGGATTGGTCGATGCTTGACTAGGTAAAATATCAATGTCCCAGCCTTTCTCTTCCTTCCATTGAGTAAGAAGTGCTGCGACTCTTTCCACAAAAAGCACTTCTATATAGTGACCTGGATCCAATGCCAACAGGCCATCAGACAACATATCCTGGGCAGTGTGGTAGTAGATGTCACCAGTAATGTAGACATCTGCCCCCTTAGCTAAAGCATCCTTATAGAAAGATTGACCACTACCGCCACAGATGGCCACTCTTGAAATAGGCTTCTGCAAATCACTTTCTTGATAATGCACCATTCGAAGGCTATCTAGACCAAAGACTTGCTTGACATGCTGGGCCAATTCCCCAAAAGTCTGAGGCTGAATATTCCCAATCCGCCCAATCCCACGTCCTGGGCCTGTTTCCTGGAGATAAGTCGTCTCCTCAATACCTAGCATCTGGCAGAACCAGTCATTGAGACCATTCTCAACGATGTCAATATTGGTATGGCTGACATAAACTGCGATATCATGCTTAATCAAATCAATGTAAATCTGATTTTGCGGATGGCTAGCGACCAAATCCTTGATGGGACGGAAAATCGGCGCGTGCTTAACGATAATCAAATCCACACCCTTTTCAATGGCCTCTGCCACCGTCTCTTCACGAATATCCAGGGAAACCATGACCCTTTGGATATCCTTGTCTAGAGTACCGATTTGCAGGCCGCGGCTGTCTCCCTCCATAGATAATTCCTGAGGGCAAAAGGCTTCATAGCCTTTAATCACTTCACTTGCTAGCATGGATCACCTCCTTGATGGCTTGAATTTTATGAGCTAGAACTTGACGTTCCTCCAGATTTTTTTCTGGGATTTGGCTAAGGGCAAACTCTAGCTTAGTAGCTTCTTTTTGCCATTTTTGAACAAAGACTGGACTGATCTCTTTGGACAAGAAAGGACCAAAGCGAAGGTCACTGGCTGATAACTTCATTTGTCCCGCTTCCACCACCAAAATCTCGTAGAATTTGCCAGCTTCTTCTATGATGCTTTCTGCTACGATCTGGAAACCGTGGTCTTGCAACCAGATACGCAAGTCGTCCTCACGATTATTGGGCTGGAGGATTAAACGTTCTACATTAACTAACTTGTCCAAGCCTTCTTCCAATATGGTCGCAATCAAACGCCCTCCCATACCAGCAATGGTGATAACCGACACTTGGTCTTCCTCTTCAAAGGCTGCTAAGCCATTGGCTAAACGGACTTGGATTTTTTCTTCCAAGCCGTGGGCATCAACATTTTTTACAGCAGATTGGTAGGGACCAACCACCACTTCGCCTGCAATGGCAGCTTCAATTTGCCCTCTCTCGACTAACTCGATTGGCAGATAAGCATGGTCACTCCCCACATCTAGTAAAATGGCACCTTGTGGTACAAAGGACGCCACCAATTCTAATCTCTTTGAAATCATCTTCTCTCACTTCCCAAAATTCTATTACCTTTTATTATACCATATTTCGGCTAGCACTCCTGCACCTAAAAAGACCGCAATCCACAGATTGCAGCCTTTCTTTATTTTCTAGCTTGATAGCGACTGGTTAGAATGAAAATCACAGTAAAGACAGCCATCATGACAAGGTAAACAGGGAATGTTTGTCCTGTCAAGGTCGAAATTTCAAGCAGTTTTTGAATTCTCGGGAAAAGGGCCATAGCCAGGAAACCTCCTACTGACCAAACAATCAAGAGGACACGCCAGAGGGTAAATGGCATGCAGGCTCTAAATACGGATAAGAAACCGATAGACCCAAGGAGATAATAAAGTAGGGTTGAGATTTCTAACTCTGACCAACCTTGGCTAGCCCCAAATATTTTCACAAAAAGAACGCTGAAGACGATCATAAGTGCACTTGGTAGGGCACGAAGCATAGACCTTCTGAGGAAATTTGGCTCAACCGGCTTGATATTTCGCTCAAAAGTCAAGACAAATGGTGGGAAACCTTCCACAAATTGGTCAATCATGGTAATCTGGATCGGAATGAAAGGGAAAATCAAAATCCACTCAGACCGTCCTAATAAAACACTGGCAATACAGATGGCTGCTAACAGGAAGGAATAGATAGTTTTAATCAAGAAAATCGGTGCAATATGGGCAATGTTATTGACCACACGACGACCTTCAAAGAGAATCTCAGGAACATCATTAAAGTCTGAGTTCAAGAGAACTAGATTGGCAATCTGACGAGTCGCCGGATCCCCTTCAGCCATTACGATCGAACAATCCGCCTCACGAAGGGCCAGGATATCATTGACTCCATCCCCTGTCATGGCCGTTGTGTGCCCCGCTTTTTTCAGGGTTTGGATCAGTAGTTTCTTTTGATGAGGGGAAACCCGTCCGAAAATCGCAGTCTCCTCCGCCATGACCATCAATTCCTCATCGGAGATTTTAGAGCAATCAACATAGCTTTGATAGTCTGCAAATCCAGCCTTCTGGGCAATGCTGGATACAGTGACCGGATTGTCCCCAGAGATAATCTTGAGGCCCACTTCTTGAGAACGGAGATAGTCTAGCGTCTCTGCTGCTCCCTCTCGAATAGGGTCCAAAATCTCCAGCAGTGCCAAGGCTTGAATATCAGATGGTTTTTGTGGCTTGTGGTGGTCTAGTTTTTCGTGACTGAGAGCCAAGACCAAGACACGAGAACCTCTCTCCAAGGCCTCTCTAGCTTCAGGGACTTCATTTTCCAGCAATATCTCAGGTGCCCCTAAGAAAACAGTTCCCAAACCTTGCAACTCCATAGCTCCCCACTTGCGGTCGCTAGAAAAAGGCAGATTGGAAATCATAGGATAAGCAACTTCTCCCATAAAACGCTTGCGAATAGCCTGGGCTGTTGGATTTTTATCCTCACTGTGAGCTATGTAGCTAGTCAAAATGCTGGCAATCGCATGTTCACCATACTCTTCGGTCAAAGGAAGTACAGCCTCCACCTGCATCTTTCCTTGAGTGATGGTGCCCGTTTTGTCCAGACAGAGCATATCCACGCGCGCCAAGGTCTCGACAGAGTACATTTCCTGCACCAAGACCTTTTTCAAGCCCAGCTTGATCACCGCAGTCAAGAGCGAAGTGATGGTCAAAAGGGCGATTCCCTTGGGCAACATACCCAAAAGTGCTGTCGACGAATTTACAACGGATGACTTGAGGGGCAAGCCTTTTAAAAGCAAGGCTTCTAGCAAGAGAGCCAGACCAAAGGGAATGATAATCTTCCCAGTAAAACCAGCTAGCTTGTCCAGCGATTTCATGATACGGGAGTTGATCGGTTTCACTGTCTTAGCTTCCAGCATGAGTTTTGAAGCATAGTTGTCTGCCCCGACATGGTGAACTTGAGCCAAAACTGCGCCACTGGCTAGGAAACTCCCTGATAAAAGCAAGGCATCCACTTCTTTTTGCACCAAATCACTCTCACCCGTCAACATGGCTTCATTGACTTCCGCAAAGCCTTCTAAAACCCGCGCATCACTAGGAATCTGCTCCCCAGCCGACAGACGAATGACATCTCCTAGAATCAATTCTTCTGGATTGATGGCAATTTCCTGACCCTCACGGATGGTTTTGACCTTTTCTTTGGTCATGAGATTGAGCTTGTCCACCATGTGTTTGGCCCGTAGTTCGGTCACAATTCCAGAAAAAGCGTTAAAGCAGATAACAGCAAAGAAGACCAAATTGCTCCAAGCCTGCACAAAAGCTAGCGCCAAGGCAATGGCAAAGTTCAACGCGTTAAAAAGTGTAAAAACATTTCGTTTGATGATTTGCCAAGTACTGGTACTGGCTGATGCGGTAAAGTCATTGACCAAACCTTGAGCCTGTCTTTCCTTGACTTCTCTTTGAGTTAATCCCATAATCTTATTTTTATCCATAAATTCTATCATATCATTTTTTTTAAAAGAATTCTAATCCCATCTAAAACTGTTGGCTGATAACTGAAAAAGTTTGCCAGCAGTCTTTTGATAAGGTATAATAATAAAAGCAATACAATCGAAGGAGATCTCATGTTTTATACTTATTTACGTGGACTAGTCATGCTGATCTTGTGGTCCATCAATGGCAATGCCCACTATCACAATACTGATAAAATCCCTAGCCGAGACGAAAACTATATCCTCGTCGCACCTCACCGTACCTGGTGGGATCCTGTTTACATGGCCTTTGCGACCAAGCCAAAACAGTTCATCTTTATGGCCAAAAAAGAGCTGTTTAACAACCGCATCTTTGGCTGGTGGATCCGTATGTGTGGCGCCTTTCCTATCGATCGGGAAAAACCTAATGCCTCTGCCATCAAGTACCCTATCAACGTCCTCAAAAAAAGCGACCGCTCTCTCATCATGTTTCCAAGTGGGAGCCGCCACTCAAACGATGTCAAGGGTGGCGTAGCCCTGATTGCTAAAATGGCTAAGGTCCGTATCATGCCTGTTACCTACACCGGTCCCATGACCTTGAAAGGATTGATTAGCCGTGAACGTGTGGATATGAACTTTGGAAATCCAATCGATATCTCAGATATCAAGAAAATGAATGATGAAGGAATCGAAATGGTTGCAGACCGTATCCAAGCAGAATTCCAACGTTTGGATGAAGAAACCAAGCAATGGCACAATGATAAAAAACCAAACCCACTCTGGTGGTTTGTCCGCATCCCTGCCCTTATCCTTGCAGTGTTTGTTGGTATCCTAACGATTATCTTTAGCTTTATCGCAAGCTTTATCTGGAATCCCGATAAGAAGAGAGAGTCTCTTGGTTAAAAAATACAATTATCCCTTAGCTTTTGCCAAGGGATATTTCTTTTATTCGATTTTCCATTTTTGGGACAACCAGTTGGAAAAGGCTAGAAATCGCTCAGCCACTTGCTCATGATGCCCATAAGGATCAAAAACAAACTGCCCAGTCAGATAACGTTTCTGAAGACTGGTATGGATCTGCTCAGCATAGGCTGGTGCTTGACCCAAGCGATTGGTATGATGGGCTCCTTCTGTTTGGCCATTCTGTAAATACAGCAAACAATCTAAATTTTTCACCTTTTCTTCCCTGCAATAAGTCGTAAAATCAGGGTACCAAAAGGAACCACAGATAGAGAAGATACAGGAGACCTTATCAAAATGGAAAAGACTGTATACAGCCGCCAAACCACCTAGTGAGTAACCCCCATAAGCAAGGCGATTTTTGTCCAGACGATAAAGCGACTGCAGCTTGTCTAAAAGACTACCAAATAAATGATCATGATAGGCATTTGCCTGACCCCCAAAATCCAGAGTCCCCTCTCTCAGAGCAGCTGCCTTCCATGGAGTGTAGTCATCTAGGCGATTTTTAGAGGTCAAGCCCACTAAAATCACAGATTCAGAAAGGGAAGATAGAAAATCCAAGTTTCCATCATTCAAGAGAATCGCTGGATAGGTTTGATTGGGGTCATAGGTCGAAGGAAGACTGACCTTGACTTGGATCCCTTCCCAATCAAACTCATTATTTATTGATAAAGTCATTGATTTTCTCAAGGGAATCAATCACTGCTGGACCATAATCCATCAACTCATCGTAAGAAATAGTCATGATTTTTTGATTCTTAATTGCAGGAACGTTTTCCAAAACTTCATTTGCCTTCATCAACTCTACTGCGTTAGCATCCAATTTTTTATTGCGGTCGCTGGTTACATAGATAATCAACTCAGGATCCATTGACACGAGATTTTCCAAGGTCAAGCCTGATGTTCCCGTTGCAACGTTGGTATAACCAAGTTGATTCAACAAGCTTTCTTGCAAAGCAGACTTGTAGGCACCAAAGGTTTCATCATTATAAGCAACCATAATCAAAGCCTTTTTCTTTTCACCTTGGCTTGTTGGATTTGCTTTCTTAACAGCGTCAATTTTAGCTTGTAATTGGGCTGCGTATTCATTAGCCTTGTCCTGAACATTGAAAATCATTCCAAGATTTTTGACATCTTCTACGATATTTCCCAAATCTTGCTGAATTGTTGAGAGAGAGGCTTTTTGCGTAAAGACTGGGATTTTATTTTCATTCCAAGTGCTAACTGTCCCCAAGGATTTTTCAGAAAACATCATATTTCGACCCATCACAGCATCTGGCTCATAAGAAAGGACTGTCTCTTGTGAGACTGTTTTTTTGTCCCCAATTTGAGGAATCGTCGCAATCGCGTCCTTGTATTTGTCCGTCACAGCATTATCAGGGTTAAGCATGCCAGCAATTTTATCCTTCAAGCCTAACTCCAATAAGATTTCAGTGGTTGAAAGATTGTTGGTGATAACTTTTTCAGGTGCCTTGTCAAAGACTTGTTCGACTTCATTTCCCTTAGCATCATAGGTCTTGACCGTGAGTGGATAAGTCGTCTCTGTGCTAGCCTTTTGACTTGTTTCTGTGCTAGACTGTGTGGTAGCTTTTTCTGTAGTAGTGTTACCACAAGCTGCCATGGTTAGGGTAGCTACTGTTACGAGTAAAATGCTTAGTGTTTTTTTCATTTTGTTTTCCTTTTCATTCTTATAAATAGTGAATCATGGCTTGCTGATCCTCAGTCCAAGTCACCTGACTTTGAACTCCGTATACAGTTTGCAATGACTCTGGGGTGATGGTCTCCTTTGGAGTCCCTTGGTAAAGGATTTCCCCCTCTTTCATCAGATAGAGATAATCCGAATAGCGACAAGCAAGTTGAATGTCATGTAGGACAGCTAGAACATTGACCTTGAGATTCTTCACAATGGCCAGCAAGTCTAACTGGTACTTGATATCCAGGTGATTGGTAGGTTCGTCCAGGAGCAAGAGAGTCGGTTCTTGCGCCAAGGCGCGGGCTAATAAGACTCGTTGTTTCTCCCCCCCTGACAGAGACGAATAGAGACGAGTTTTCTTCTCAAGCATATCCACCTTTACGAGAGCATCTTGAACGAGGACATAATCTCTTTCCTTTTCCTTCTGTAAAAAAGAGAGGTGGGGAGTTCTTCCCAGCAAGACGATTTCCTCAACTGTACAATCAAACTGCAATTGATTAAACTGGGTTACAACTGCCATTTGCTTGGCTGTTTCTTTGAGTGACCAATGCTCCAGCGGCTTTCCATCTAGTCTTATCAAGCCTTT
This sequence comes from Streptococcus oralis, assembly GCA_963515155.1. Lineage (GTDB taxonomy): Bacteria > Bacillota > Bacilli > Lactobacillales > Streptococcaceae > Streptococcus > Streptococcus oralis_CW. The sequence continues at coordinate 102,934 of CAUPXG010000002.1, forward strand.
GTCCGCCTTTTCCTGACGATAGAGGAGTTTAAGCAGGCTGGTTTTTCCACTTCCATTTGGTCCCAGTATCGTGTGAAATTGATGCCCCTCAACCTTAAGAGAAACTCCTTTGAGGATTTTTTTCTCTCCCAGTCCAAAGTGGACATCCTGACAAATCAAGTCCATATCAGGTCCTCACCTCCCTTCGCCTACCTCCAACAATGTAGATAAAGAAGGGAGCACCTACTAAGGCTGTGAAAATACCAATCGGCAACTCAGCGTTTGGAATGATGACACGAGAGAGTACATCTGCCCAGATGACAAAGAGGGCACCCAGCAAGGTCGCAACAGGAAAAAGTCTCCTGTAATTCGTTCCTACTAACCCTCGAGCTAAATGTGGAGTAATCAGTCCAACAAATCCAATAATCCCACAAGTTGCCACCAAGACAGCTGTCAGCACAGCCACCATGGTCACATAAAGATACCAATAGAAGCGTAAGGGAATTCCCAAAGTTAAAGCAGCCTCATCTCCCATCATCATCGCATTAAAAACACGATACTGAGTAGCGAAAAATAGAAAGACCATTCCTACTACTATAGTTGGCAGAACCAAGTCTGCCCAAGTAGTCCCGGCAAGCGATCCCATGGTCCAAAACTTAATGGTCATCACACTGTCCGCATTAGCGCCAACTGAGATAATAAAGTTGGAAAAGGCTAGAAAGAGAGCGTTGACCACCGTTCCTGATAAAATCAGACTAGAAGTCGTCATCCTTCCCTGCATAGAGGCAATGATAAGGACAGCGATTGTTGCCAAAATAGCTCCAAGGAAAGCTCCAAGGCTAATCACCAATTTTAAACCAAGAATGATGCTCAAAGTTGCCCCTAGAGTTGCACCCGCAGAAATTCCTAAGACATAAGGCTCTGCGATGGGATTGTTCACTGTAGACTGCATCACGCTACCACACATAGAAAGACCAGCCCCTACTATCAGACCTAACAATACTCGGGGGAATCTCATGTTCCATACAATGGCAAGAGTAGACTTGGAAACCTCTCCTATCTCAAGAGGAAATCCCAATCTGCTCAAAATGATCCGATAGGTATCTCCTAAGTCAATCGCTACGGATCCCATAGAAACAGCTAGAAAAAGTGAAATCCCTAAAATACCTAGCAAAACACCTAAAAGTAACACAAATTGTACGTTCTGTCGGCTTCCAGAAAATTTGGAAAGCATGAAAACCCCCTTATACAAAATTAAAAATTTAGAAAATTCTCATAAAAAGTATACCATATTTCTACTAGATGAACAAGGATAGAGACATATATAGACAAGCCGAAGATTGTACAAAAATGTTCGTGAAACAAAAAAATCTCCCCGAAGGGAGATGATCTGGTTTATTTTACCTTACAGTGCTAGGAACCGTAACCGAAGATTATACTTGAGTATATCGAGGTAAGGTGACAACATAAAAAGCCCTCTGAAATCAGAGAGCTTGATTTGAGCCCGGGCTAAAATCCTAGTGAAACAAAAAAATCTACACGATCAGAAAAGTCTCTATCGTGCCATTTTCATACATGATGTATAGTCCAAGTAGAATGAATACTATGGGCACAATGATTCGCTCGTATTTTTCAATTGTCTCGAATATTAACGGAATAGAGGATAACATCCGACTAATCTCGCAAAAGATAATTATGCCGATTACAAACACAAGCAACGCCACGAGGGTCTGTGACCAATCTAACGAAGCAAAATAAGGTATATAGATACCTAAATTATCTCCGCCAGACGCAATTGTCAGCAATGTAACTGTCCAAAACAGTTGATTTGCCTTGCTTTGTTCTAATCTTTCAATAATTTCTTCCTCTTCTTCCTCACCTTCTCCAACAATTGCAAAGCGAATCCCTAAATAGATAGGGATTAAACCAAGCAATCCAACCATCCATTCTTCAGGCACGAAATTAACGACATAAGCAGCAACTAAACTCGCCCCTACAAGTAAGCCTGTTCCTAGATATTGCCCCGCATAAATATGCCATTTCTGTTTATTCTGTGATAGCTGTGCAAATAAAATAATTAAAATAATTAAATAATCGATACTGGTGGAAATATAAACACCAATAGCAGATATGATTGTCTGTCCCATAAAAGCCTCCTGTATTAGTCAGTAATAAATCAGCAGATTTTAGGAGAGCACAGACACATTAATTTAGCTATCGCTAGTGGGTAATGTCGAACGTAGGAAAGCATTTTACTCCTCCTCAAAACGTAGTTATAAAGTAATTTCTAACTGAAATTCGGTGACTACTTCCATGTAAAGTATAACATATTATACTTTACTTCGTAAAGTTTGGGCTCTCCGAGGGGGCTTGCAGACATCTACTCGACTTTTCAAGCCGAGTAGATGCGCACCTTTATGGTGTAACTAGCTGATACTATTTGAGGTTTTTGTAGTCTCCAAAATTGTGACCGATAAAACCTCAATAAAAAAGCCCTCTGAATATCAGAGAGCTGATTTGAGCTCGGGCTAAAATCCTAGTGAAAAAGATAAAACTCCTTGTGTTCATCGAACACTGTTTCCTTTCCCTATTTTCATACGGATTTTTAACGCCCTTAGCATCATGATTCTTGCCGGATAAACCGTTTATAGACTAGGCAATGAGCCGAAGATTGTATAAAAATTTTAGTGAAACAAAAAATCTCCCCGAAGGGAGATGATTTGGTTTATTTTACCTTACAGTGCTAGAAACCGTAACCGAAGATAATACTTTAGTATATCGAGGTAGGGTGACAAAAGTAAAAAAGCTCTCTGAATATCAGAGAGCTCAAGTCTTGCTGGATAAAACGTTTATAGACTAGGCGACGAGGCGAAGATTGTACTAATGGTACATCGAGCTGAAGCCAACGAAGTATAGAAACGTTTTAGACGCAAGATTAGCGACGAAGTCCAAGAGAGTTGATCAACTCACGGTAACGGTTAACGTCGTTTTTACGCAAGTATGCAAGCAAGTTACGACGGCGACCGATTTTCTTCATCAATCCACGGTAAGTAGCGTGGTCTTTTTTGTGTTGTTTGATGTGTTCGTTAAGGTGGTTGATTTCCCAAGTAAGGACAGCAACTTGAACCTCTACTGAACCTGTATCACCTTCGTGACGTGCATATTGTGCAATGATTTCATTTTTTTTCTCTTTTGAGATTGCCATGATGTTTCTCCTTTTTATTTGGCTTCATCCGAGTGACAGGTTGGCATGCCTGTAACCAAGAAGAAGTTATTTGTCTTTACGACAGTTCTTATTCTACCAAGAAGCAGGGACTTTGTCAACTGATTTACTGTTTAAAACCGTGAATTACTCTACTGATTTCAGGGCTTCGAGCATATCTACTTTTCTCAAGTGGTGATTGACAAATAAGCCTAATAAGGCTAAGATTACAGTCACTGCGACGATTGGAAGCGCATAGACTTCCCAGCTGACTTGTGGATAAAAAAGTATGGGGGCAGGTGAAATCATTTGAATCAAAAATTGATGTAAATAGTAGCCTGCTACCAAACCGAGAACAATCCCCACAAGGGATAGCACTATGGTCTCGCGGTAGATATAGAGGGTCACTTCTTTATTGTGGAAACCGAGAACCTTGATAGTGGAAAGTTCGCGGATACGTTCTGCCACATTGATATTGGTGAGATTGTAAAGAATGACAATGGCTAGTAAGACGGAAACAAGGACAAGGATTGCCATGGTTTTATTGAGAGAATTGGCTACAGATTCAAAGAGGTGGATAGCCGTTGCATTTTGGACTACCCCAGAAACAGCAGCTTTTCCCATGAAAGTAGCCGCTTCTTTCTCCGTATTGGAAGGTGTTGGGTCTTTTAATTTTACTAGGTAGGTATTGTCTTGCGGACTAGTTCCATAGACTTGTTCGTAAGTCGCTCGTTTGAGATAAACAAAGTGTCCAACATAGTTTTCAGAAATAGCCGCGACCTTGATTTCCTTCCCATCAAGCTCCAGCTCGTCCCCAACCGTAACACCTGCTAGTTGGGCTAGTTTTTGACTCACGACCGCTCCATCAGTGACCTGCACCTCTTGCCCATTTTCCTCTAATGTGATAAAGGGCTTGAAGTCTGCTCTGTTTGTGACCATCATGGTGATAGTCTGAAGTCCTATTTTTCCTTTAAAATCTTTTTCAATGGATTTAGAGTAAATCTTTTGATAAGCGTGGATCGATTCAGCTTGCAAGGCACTTTCTAGATCTGTTTTTTCTTGCTCACTGGCACTGCTTTTTTCTGCTACAATCATCTGGTATTGCTGGATTTGTTCAAATTGGCGCTCCACAACTCCTCCCACAGATGACTGAATGCCAAGACCTGCAAATAGGAGAGCCACCGAACCTGCAACTCCAAAAATGGTCATCAACATTCGTTGCTTATAACGGAAAATATTTCTTGCCGTAACCTTATGAGTAAAACTCAAACGACTCCAAATAAAGCTCAAGCGTTCCAGCAAAATCTTTGATCCCTTAACGGGAGGTTTTGGAAGTAAGAGTTGGGCCGCTTCATCGTGTAATTCCCTCCGCGCTACCAGATAAGCCGGCAAGACACTGGATACCCAACTTAAAGCTAGGGCAAGAAGGCTATAAGACCAATAGAAATACTCCTGACTTTTTCCAACAACCATCCCAGCTGTTATAACATCTGAAATCACCCCTGCAAGGAGATAATGCCCAAGAAGTGTTCCTATAATGGTTCCCACAGTTCCTGCAAGAAAACCATAGAGGATAAACTTGGCAACTATATCTTGATTCCGGTAACCTAGGGCCTTGAAAATACCAGCATTGGTACGCTCTTCATCCACAAAGCGAGTCATCGTTGTAAAGGTCACCATTGCAGCGACCATATAAAGCACCACTGGGAAGATATTTCCGACTGAACGAATGCTTGATGATGCATTGCTGTACATGAGGTAGCCTTGACCACCTGGCATGGTTTGGCGATTGTATACGTGGTATTTCGGCTCTGCCAGTTCATCAAGCTCTTTCTGACGCTGTTCAAGCTTCTCTTTTTCCTTAGTTAGATCACTCTCTGTCTGAGCCAGTTTTTCTTTTTCTGTAGCCAATTCTTCCTTAGCTTTTGTCAATTGCTCCGTGGCTTGACTCTTTTGTGGTTCTGGTAAAGCGGTCGCTTGTTCTTCTTGCGTTTTCAAGCGACTTTCGGCCTGCTCTAACTGACTCTTGCCATTTTCAAGGTTGCTTTCAGCAGTTTGGAGTTGTTCTTTGCCCTCTTCCAAGCTCTTTTGCCCATTTGATTTGATACTTGCCAATCTTTTTTGACCATTATCAGCAAGTAAGTCTTGCAACTCTTCCTGATGTTGGGCTCGTTTGGTCTTATAGTCTGATGAAAAAGTATCCAGATTTTTTAAATCGTCATAGCGCACACGCGCAATACTATAAACATCTGAGTCAAACTGACTGGGTAAAATTACTCCATAGCCAGTCAGGTTGCCATTTCCACTACTAGCACTTCCTAAATCTTCTTTAGAAAGAATCTCACCCGACTGAACAAATCCAGTAATTGTAAAAGTTTGGGATTTTACGATGGACTTTTCTTCTTTCTTAGTAAAGGTAATGGTCTGCCCAATCTGATAGCGGTCTTTCCAGAAGTCGGCTAGGGCAATTTCCTCATCAGCTTCTGGCAGTCGTCCTTCTGTCACTTGAAAGGTTGAAATGCTCTCTGGTTTGGAATAAAGTCGAACTGCTTCCTCACCATTTTCAACGGTTAGGTCTGCCATATAGCCAAACTCAACACTTGCTCCTTGAAGGGTCTTTAGTTCGTCTTGGTCTTCTTTGTCCAAGCCATAATCAGCTATTACGGCCAGATCCAGGGTATTGGCTTTACGGAGATAATCCCCTGCCGTGCGTTCCATGTTTGGACTGGCTACTTTAAGACCTACTAGGGCTAAAGAACCCAGCATCATCAAGGTCAAGATAGAAACAAAGCGTCCCTTTGAAGTCGTCACTGACTGAAATAGGTCTTTTCGATATGTTTTTTTCATGCTAATACTCCAATGTATCGATATCCTGCGGATGCTCATTGATCGTCATGCTCTTAACCGTTGCATCGCGCATGTGAATCACCCGATCTGCAATAGGGGCTAGCGCGCCATTGTGGGTCACGATGATCACCGTCGCTCCTTTTTGACGAGACATGTCTTGGAGAATCTTCAAGACTTGCTTCCCCGTTTGGTAATCCAAGGCACCCGTTGGTTCATCACAGAGGAGAATTTTAGGATTTTTGGCTACAGCGCGTGCAATGGACACTCGCTGTTGCTCCCCTCCAGAAAGCTGGGCTGGAAAGTTATTGAGGCGATGAGCCAGACCTACGTCTGTCAAGACCTGCTCAGGATCCAAGGCATCTGTCACAATTTCTGAGGCTAATTCCACATTTTCCTTGGCTGTCAGATTGGAGACCAGATTGTAAAATTGAAAAACAAAGCCTACATCTTCACGACGATAGTTTGTTCGTTGGTGCGAACTATAGTTGGCAATATTGGCACCATCAATCCAAATCTCCCCCTCATCATTGGTATCCATACCTCCTAGGAGATTGAGAACGGTTGATTTTCCAGCACCTGAAGCGCCAAGTATGATAACCAGCTCCCCTTTTTCAATTTCAAAATTCACATCACGATTAGCCACAATCTCCGTATCCCCAACCTGGTAACGCTTGTAGCTGTGTTTCATTTCAATATAAGCCATATCTTTTATCTCCTTTTCGAAGCTCGTTTTCTTAAATCAACAAGATGTTGATTCTAAATCACAAATATTATATAATGGGCTAAGTCAAAAAGCAATAATCAAAAATCAACAAAGTGTTGATTTAATAAAAAGGAAGAAAAAATGGTTCAGAAACGAAAAACTACTACTAAGGAAGACATCAAGGAAGCTTTGATTCAGTTGCTATCAGAGGAGAAATTTGAAAATATATCAATTAGTAAGCTCTGCAAACGGGCAGGAATTAATAGGGGAACTTTCTATCTACACTATGAAGATAAATATCAAATGATTGATAGTTTTAAAAGTGAAATTATTTCCCAGCTCTACATTTTTTTAGAAAAAGAAAGAGAATCGCCTAGAAAGTTTATGTTAGCAAATTTCTATATATTACGTTCGAACGAACGCCTTATCAACGCCTTGTCCCAAAGTCATTACATAGACTTTCGTGGTGCAATTCGTGAATTTCTAAGTAGCATTATTCTAACTGAAAATCAAAAAGAAAGGACTCGTCATTTCTTATCAGAAAACTTCCAAATTCCTCACAAATACGCTTTGGAAATCTTTTTATCAAGTATTGAAGGGATTATTTCTCTTTGGATTGCTGGGGGAGCTCAAGAAGAACCAGAAGAAATCACGGATATGATTTTATCAACCTATAACTACGAATACTGGAGCTACGCATCAAAAGAAGATTAATTCATACAACCTGCTACAGCATAAGCTCTATCCTCTCATTTTATACTTTTTCAATTAGCTAAATCGTCTTTTTTAAACTTAGATACAAAAAAGCCTAGGATTCCTAGGCTTTCTGTTTATAGATTATTTTCCAAGGTAGTATTCAGAAACTACGTTCAATTTTTCGTCAAATTCGAATACCAATGGTGGGAAGTTAGGGATTTCCACGTCCATGATTTCGTCGTCTGACAAGCGTTTGATGTGTTTTACAAGGGCACGGATTGAGTTACCGTGAGCTCCTACGAATACGTTTTTACCATCTTTAAGAGCTGGAGCGATTTTGTCTTCCCAGAATGGAAGGGCACGTTCCAAAGTCACTTTCAAGTTTTCAGCATCTGGAATAACTGAGTCGTCAAGTGAAGCATAACGACGGTCAGTGTGTGCTGAGTGCTCATCATCGCGATCCATGTTTGGAGGCAATACATCGTATGAACGACGCCAGATGTGAACTTGCTCATCACCAAATTGTTCAGCAGCTTCAGCTTTGTTTTTACCAGTCAAACCACCGTAGTGACGTTCGTTCAAGCGCCATGATTTTTCAACTGGAACCCACAATTGATCAGAAGCTTCAAGAGCCAAGTTTGTTGTTTTGATCGCACGTTTCAATACTGAAGTGTAAGCTTGGTCAAATTCGATACCAGCTTCTTTGATCAATTTACCAGCGTCAATCGCTTGTTGTGTACCTTTTTCAGACAAATCAACATCAGCCCAACCAGTGAAAAGGTTAGCTTTGTTCCATTCAGACTCACCGTGGCGAGCAAAAACCAATTTTACCATTAGATGGATTCTCCTTTAATTTTTCGAGGTTGCCCTCGTTTATCTATTCTATTTTACACAATTTTTCACAAAAAAGCTAGTTAAAATCAACTAAAAAGAGAGAACAGTGTCCTCTCAACTAGTTATTATTAATTCGTGATATTCAATCAAGAAACGATTGCAATTATTTGTTATTTAAAGCATCAATTAAACGATCAGTATTCTTAGTTACATTAGTATCATTGTAACGATTATGAATTAGACCTTCAATTGTTTCTTTGCAATTTTCAAGATTAGATTTTTCAAATACTACCACACTGACAACATGTGTTCCACCAGAAGTAAGATGCAAAACTAGTAGAGTCTGAAAAGCGCTTAGCACTGTTAATACATCATAAGCCGCTAATATCAATCCTCCGATAAATGAATTTTGCATCATTGAAAGGCCAATAAGAGCGAAAATGATACCCCAAGCAAATGATTTGAAATCAAGACGAAATGAACTATCTACACTTGCAACTTGATCAACAGGAATTGTTTTATTTTGAGAACCCAGTGGGATAACTTTTAAAATAGTATTAGGGTTAGAAGTTTTTATAAAGACTCCCTCTAAAGTAATGGAAGCTTTTAAATAGAATGTTAAATACGATGTAATGAAAGATTATTTCATAATATTCTCCTTTTATTTTTTCAAGTTGTATTACATCATGTTTTCTTATAAAAAAAGCATTTTGCTAACATATTCTTTCGCCAGGTAATTCTTTAAATAAAAAACAACCCTCCAAAGGATTGTTTCACTAGACTATCAGACAAGGCCACGGACTTCTTTTAAAAATTTAGAAAAAGTAACAGCTCCTTTAATGATTAGCAATCCTCCTATCCACTCGGTCGCTGAAAGAAATCCCATCACGCCACCAATGATATATAAAATAGAAGGCAACTTTCGAAGTTGTTGATCTTCTTCGAAATAGATTAGCATAAAAGTGCCTAATGCGATTACCAGAATTTTAAAAAATGTCAGGAGCAGGGAAAAGGCAACCGTGACGACCAACATCTTTGAAGGATCTTTATAGATGAGAGCCCCAGTATAGGATAGCAAAAATCGTAGGACAGGTCCCAAAAGTAAGGTCGCTCCTGCCACCATGCCCAGTCTCCAATTGAGTCGAACCAATCTATCTCTCTCCATAAAAACCTCCTTCTCTCGTAGCTATCATTCTACCATATTTGCTCCAGAAACAAAAGACCTTCTCAGTCACAAACAAATCGCCTACCAGCTTTCAGATAGCTGAACATAAAAAGAGAAGATCTGTCGATCCTCCCTTTTCATTTTCCAACCCTTATTTCTTAAAAATAGAGGTTCTGAAGTCGTTTGTTTGGTCAAGATAAGCTTTAAAGATTGCTCTCTTCAACTTGTGAACGGCGCTGTCGATTTCTGGCTTATAGTCACTCCAACGTGGAGCAACAGCATCCTTGAGAACAGCTTGGTCCATGAGGGCTTGCAATTCAGTCACCTTATTGATGGTCTTTGTCGCATAGCTTGGCCATGGTTTTGTCGGATCTTTGAAGGTCACTTGCTTCAAGTTTTCAAACTGATCCACACGTTCTTTATACATAGCTTTCTTAAAGGCAGCCCAAGATGAATACTTCCCTTCAAATACCTTGTCCAGTACAAGATCATCTGTCACCAATCCGCGTTCTTTACCATAGAGATTGATGGTTTTACCGTTTTGTTTGGCAGTTTCTTCGTATTGGTTTGAGATATAAGGTACCATTCCATCCTTAAAGCCTTTGGCAGCTAGAAGTTCATAAGCAATTCGACGTCCCATAAGGTCCCCTGGCGTGCCTTTCTCACTGCTGAGAGCTGAATAGATTGGGGCAAAGAGTTTGATGGTATAGTAGCCATTTCGTTCATAGTCGCCAGACTGGTACTCACGAGCTGACAAGATGTTGTGGTCAATCAAACTTTCAAAGTTGATTAGTTTATTTGCCTCTGCTTCTGTCAATTCTTTGACTACGTTCGTAGCGTAAACTTCATTTCCATCTACTGGATCTTTTACATACTTGTTCTCAATTTTTCTGAGAGCCGCCATTTTCTGATAGACACTTAGTTTATTAACGATTGATTGTCCTTCGAGGTATTCCAGCATATAGATAAGGTCAAACATGTTATGGACATAGTTCTGAAGATCTGTTGCGTTTTGGAATCTCTCTGTTGGATCCAAGACTTGAAGACGGGAGCCCTCTGCACTATCTGATTTTGAGTGCTTCAAGATAGAATTGATGGTAATGGTTGCGTCACTTGGTTGGTCAGGGGCTTGCAATAAGCCTTTTGCGAAGAACTCTGGTCCCAAACCACTTCTTCGACCATAGCCGCCAAGGTAAATATCCTGATCCGAATCATGGGTCATCTCATGGGTATAGGTAATGGCTCCATCCTTGTCCAGCATGCGGTAAGACATATAGTAGACGCCATCACCTGTTGCGTAGGCTCCATGCTGATTGTGTACTACCTTATTGCCAACTGGTCCAAAGAAATTCTTCATAGCTGGATTGGAGCTATCAAACTTAGCCTCCACTGTAGCTTTTCCAGAGGTTGTGTCATCACCAAACTTATAAGCATCATAAAGGAGAATCGTACGATAGAGTTTTTCACGCCCCTCATTATCTAAAATACGATACCAATAATCGTAGTGATCTCGCTGGCGTTTGGCTGTTTCACGCGCATTTTCTTCAACAAAGTCATTGAGAGCCTTGCCCGCTTTATGCTCACTATTGCGGTAGCGATCATAAGCTCCAAATCCTAGACTAGACATGGTCGAGATGACAAAGACAGATCTTTCTGGCAAGGTCAGGAGAGGCAAAACCATATTGCGGTATTTCCATGTGGCACTCGTGATGCGGTCATAGACACCAATAGAATACTTGCTACCAGCCTGTCCTTGCTTCGTTTTCACCTCTTCGATAGTGGATTTTTCTTCGACGATATAAGCCTTGGTCTGTGATTTAAACCAGTCATTAGTGCTAGTATTTGATAGAAAGACTTTTCGGTAATGTTCCAGCGTGCTAAACAAATCTGTCGTTCCATGATTGCTGGCAAGACTGATACCATAAGTATCGACATTATTCTTAGCTAGAAGATTGTTAAAGCCAGATTTACCTAACTCGATCAGAGTATCGAGTGGTGAAGCATTTCCCTTTCCAAAGAAGTCCAGATGGTACAGAACTAGGTCTTTGACGTTTACCTGACCATAACTGAAGTTATACCACCGTTCCAGATAGGTCAAGCCAAGTAGCAAGGCTTCTTTGTTGTGTTTGATTTTATCTACAAGATAGCCCTTGGTGACTGGGTTAGCACCGGCAAGTCCAGCATCAGCTGACAAGATTTTTTTCAAACTGTCTTCCAGATGTTGTTTTGTTTTGGCGAACTGGTCTTCTAGATAGAGCTCAGTTTGCTTGACGTTTGGAGAAATACCGAGCGTCTTTCTGATGGCTTCTGAATGATAGTCAACCTTTTGTAAGTCAGGTAAGACTTGCTTGATGATGGGGGCTTGATCATACAAGAATTGGTTTGGCGTATAGAGAAGTCCAGTATCTCCTAGACTATATTCTGCTAATTTGGCAAAATCAGTCTGGTACTTGAGATCGAGCTTCTCAGATGAATGGTCCTTGTAGTGAAGCAAGAGTTTGTTTGCAGTCTGTTTGTTAGAAACAATGTCTGTGATGACTTGGTTATCCTTCATCATGACTGCTGACAAGAGTTCTTTTTGATATAAAAGGCTGTTCTCATTGACCAGATTTCCGTATTTGACGATGGTTGCCTTGTTATAGAAAGGTAACAATTTTTCAATATTTTTATAAGCCAAAGCGCGCTTAGCTTGATAATGGGCCACCTTAGAAAAGTCACTGTCCTTCTTGCCACTTGTTGAGAGGGGCTCCACTGTTGGTAGAGTGAGAGGATTGATGGCTGCTTTCTTGCTTTCAATCTGGGAAGCATCTAGCATTGTTCCTCTTTCTTCAAAGGATTCCTTGCTGACGACCTCATCCTTGACTAAGGTGACATTGTAGACTCTGTTTGCCTTGCTGCTGAATGTGTCCTTCACCTTCATTCCATTATAGTGGTAACCGGTAATGGCATTTCCGTTGGTTACATTGACATCACTGAGAACATTGGTCAATCTTCCAGCATGCTGTTCCTCATTAGTTTTTCGATCCCACAAATAGCCTGCTACTCCCGCGACTCTACCAAAGTGCTTGGCATTGTTAATATCGCCTTCAGCATAGCTATCTTGGATTTGTGCATCCTGATCTACTAGACCTGCAAGACCACCCACTGTCTGATCTGAACTATTTGTGTTGGATGAAATGGCTACTGTCGCTTTTGACTTAGTAAGTAAAGCCTTGTCACCTGTCAAATGACCGACCAGACCACCGATATTATAGGCAGCAGTCGTCTCATACGTGTTGATAATTCTTCCCTTGAAACTGCTCTCTGTGATGCTTGATTGCTCAGCCTTTGCCAGCAAACCACCGATACCACGTTCACCGGCGAGAACACCATCAACGTGAACTTGCTGAATCTTTGTGCCATTCTGAGCTTCATAGGCCAGTGAACCGATAGCATCTTTCCCTGAAATGGAGACATTTTTCAGACTCAATTTTTCTACTGTGGCACTACTCAAGGTTTCAAACAGAGGCTTTTTCAAGTTGTAAATAGCATACTGCTTGCCATCTTTTTCACCGATCAACTGACCAGTAAAGGTGCCTTTGATATAGGATCTTTCATCAGGACCCAACTCTACTTCATTGGCGTTCAAGCTAGCTCCCAAATAATAAATTCCAGAGAGATTCTGCTTGATAGCTTTGACGAGATTACTAAAGGAAGTGAAGTTTGTCGTTTCCTCTCTAGCCTTCTTAGCTAGGTAGAAGGTGAAATTATCAACATATTTATTTTCTAGCTCTTGCTGGAGTTTCTCAGCCTTGGCTGTGATTTTATAAACTGGCTGACCATCTTTCGTTTCAGCCGTTATTGAAGCGACTGGTAGATAGACATCTTTAAATGACGAGGATTTAACCTTGACAAAGTAAGTGTCTGGATTACTTGGGACACCGTCTAAAGAAACGTGTTGTTTGTAAGTGCCATTGGTCTGACTATACAACTCCAGATCCGAAACGTTTCTTAATTCAAGTGTTTTTTCTGGATCTTTTTCTTTTGGTTTTTCTGTCGGAGTTTCCGGTTTTACTTGCTCGGTATTGCCAGTATATTCTGGAAGAGGAGCGACTTGTTCCGGTTCAACGATGGCTCCTGCTTGAGTTCCTGTATATTCTGGTAAGGAAGATTGAGTCTCAGGTTCCACAATCGCACCTGATTGAGTATCTGTATATTCTGGTTTTTCAGCTATCTCAGGGTCAACAATCGCTCCAGCTTGAGTTCCTGTATACTCTTGTGTCGATGGTACCTTTTCAGGCTCTACGATTGCTCCAGACTGCTCGCCTGTATAGGCTGGTTTGTCAGTTGTTGCTGGTTCCACCAAAGCCCCAGACTGGACGCCCCCAACCTCTGGCTCAACTTTTTCCGGTTCAACGATGGCACCAGCTTGAGTTCCCTGATACTCAGGTAGTGGAGCGACTTGCTCGGGTTCAACGACTGCTCCTGCTTGGGTGCCTGTATATTCTGGTTTTTCAGCTGTCTCTGGGGCTACAACCGCTCCCGCTTGCTCGCCTGTATATTCTGGTTTTTCAGCTGTCTCTGGGGCTACAACCGCTCCCGCTTGCTCGCCTGTATATTCTGGTAATGGAGCCTGCGTCTCAGGCTTTCCCTTTTTTGCAGACTGAGGTGCTTCACTCGGCACAACTGCCTTCTTAGTCCCTTTTTCTACTATACGTGGCAAGGCTTCTTCTACCTTAGTCGAGAGAACTTCCCTAGAAATTTCTTGGTTTTCAACAGTGAAAATGCGAACAAGCTCAATCTTCTTCCCAGCACGACCTTCTTGTTTGACATGGATGGTTCCCTCTGTTAGTTCTGGATTTTCCTGCACCACTTCTGAAACATCTAGTTTGGTTACAATCTCTTGGTCTTTGTATAAGAGCTCTGGTTTATTCACGCGACCAGCCAAGACTTCGTCTTGAGGATCTACACTAGCAATACCAGACGGCTTTTGATTAGATAAATCTTGAGAAGGGATTGTCTTGTCTGCAGGGCTTGTTGAAGACGGAGCTTTCTGCTCATCTCCTACCTTTTGCCCCCCTTCATTGGTCTGAAAATGAGGTTGAACCGTGTAGTCAAGTTTCTGATCTCTAGCAGCAGTTTCTTGCAGACTAGCGTCCTTGTCTTGCTTAATATAACCTAGGTAAGTATAACCCGATAGGGTGCGTGGTAAAGGCAGACTATCTCCTTGGGATAATTGGTATTCCTGATTGTATTGTAGCAAAAGCTGATTTTCAATAGCCTGAACCGAAGAAGCCAAACCACTGCCCATCCCTGTTACTAAAATAAGATTCAAGAGGGCTTTCTTTTTGCCTTTCTTTTTGGATACAACAAAAATAAGAAGGCCAATTGAAGCTAGGGCTCCACCTGATAAAACACTAGTAAGACTATGCTGCCCACCTGTATTGGGCAACTGACCTAGCTGTGCTTTCTCATCCATACGGTAGACTAGATAATAGGTGCTCTCACTATCTTCAGCAATTTTAGGAATGTCCTTGACAATCAAGTCTTTTTCTTGCCCACTCAACTCCGTATCCGTCACATATTTGTAGTGAACAGCTACATTTTCTTGAGCAAATACAGTTCCACTGCTCGCAATGGACACAAAAAATAGGCTTGAAATCGAAGCTGACACAAGTCCAATTGCTAATTTTCGTAAGGAGAAACGATGCTGCTTCTCTCCAAAAATCTTTTTCATTTTAAATCCTCTCGCTTTTTAACCTCTATCAAGAAAATAACTAGCATTATATTTTGATATAGGTAATTTACATTCATCATTATACTATAAAAAGTTCCTTGTCTCAAATAAATGCTTTAGATATTACGAATTTGAAAGTTTATTTATCCTGTTAAATTTATCCCTTACTTGGTAAGAAAAAAGAAGGCTAACCGCCTTCTCTTATTTGAAAATATTCCTAACAAAAAGTCATTATTCTTGAACCTCGAATTTTTTCAAAAGTCCAAAGTAGAGAGATCCACCAATGATTGTCAGAATTCCTCCTACCCAGCCCAAGAATGGGATCAATCCAACAGCACCCCCTACGATAAACAAAACAGACGGTGCAGGAGTCACACGCTCATCGTCCTTGTAATAAACAATAGCTACAATTCCTAAAACCAAGATAGCAACTTTCACCAATGATAAAATAATTGAAAAAATCGTCAATAGTCCAACTGTTGCATCAGAGTTCTCCGTTGCCGCAGCAGCACCAACAGCTATCATAAACATAACAACTGGAGCCAACAGCAAGACAATACCTGAAATAAGACCAAAAATCGCATTTACGCGAGCAAGTGTATTTGTTTTCATCCGAATCTCCTTAAAAATTTGTACAGCTATCATTTTATCATATTTTCATGAAAAACAAAAGGAATTTCAAAATGAGGATACTAGATGATGAATGATTTCAAATTTCTATCCAGACATTTAGAGTAAGAATTCTGTCATGTATCAGATTGTTTGTAAATTCATTCGTTTTTGTACTAAGCAAGCCATTCACCTAAAAAAAGAAGATCACTTGGATCTTCTTTATTCGTGTCTATCTTTCAAAGATAGACTGTTTGAAGTCGTCTGTAGCACGTAGATAAGCGTTGAAAATACGATACTTGAGTTGGGCGACACTGCTCTTAGAGCTGTCTGATAAGGCACGATCAATGTTCTTAGCTGAGGCATCCGCTAGTACTGCTAAGTACATATAATCTTGTAATTCCTCATAAGAAGAAATCGTAATTTGTCGTTTGCTATCTAGTTTTCCTGCTTCAAACTCGATAGTGATAGGGCGAAGGAAGTTTTGAGCCTTGTTGTATCGCTCATTCAACATGGCTTTCTTCAAATCCTTCCATGATTCATACTGGCTACCATAGAGATTTTTGAAAACCAAATCATCTCCAACTACTCCGACATCTCCTCTGTTCCAGATTGAGTAGGTCTTATTACCTTCTTTAAGCGCTTGGCCGGAGTATTGGCCAGATACATATGGGACAAATCCTTGTTGGTAACCCTTGTCTCCGAGCAATTCATAGGCTCTACGACGGAACATAAGTCCACCAGGTGCACCAGTTGGATTGTCCAGAGCTGCATAGAAGGAAGCAAACATATTGACGATGTAGTAGCCATTTCGTCCAAAGCTAGCGGTATCCCAACCGTCCCGACGACCAATGATATTATGATCAACCAGAGCATCGACAGATTTTAGTTTGGCTGCTTCTTCGGCAGTTATAGGGACAATGCGATCATCAGCGTGGGCTTGTTTACCATAAGAAGTTTTTTCAAAGTTATAATTTTCAGCCTTGCGGTACCATTTCATTTTCTGTTGATCAGTTAGAACTCCAGTAACAATATCTCCTTCTACATAATCCAGAAGGTTCAGTACGTCAAAAACTCCATGCATGTAGTCGCGAAGAGCATCTGCTGAGGAGAATCGAGCAACAGGATCATAGGTATGGTAACGTGTGGTCGAATCTTTATCTCCCTGATAGAAGCTATTAAGCACGAGACCTTTTTCGCTAACATTGGTTACAGACTCTAACATCCCTGTAGCAAAGCTCTCAGGTCCTTCACCCTCACGACGACCATGTCCTTCAAAATAGATAGAACCATCCGAGTTGTGGGTCATTTCATGGGTATAGACCATGGTTCCAGAAGCTCCCAGCATCTGGTCATAGACGTAGAAGACTTCATAACCATTAGCAAAGGCCCCTAGTCCATTGTCTCCGTGATACTTCCCAGCAGGGCCAAAGAAATTGTACATAGCAACAGAGGTCTTATCATTACGCGGAGCCCAATATTGCTGGCCTTTATCATTGTAAACAAAGAAACCGTCTGTAACGATCACCCGTCTGAATAGAGTGTCTTTCCTGTTTGGACTTAGAATGTTGTACCACATATCATAGTGGTTTCGTTGCCATTCAGCTGATTGATCCACAAGTTTTTCAACGTGTCGATGGAGTTCCTCGCCTGAGAGAACTCTGCCACCTTCTTTCCTGTAGCTTCCAAAGCTACCAAAGGCAATGGTCGACATATTGCTGATGATAAAGACATCTCTTTCAGGTAAGGTCAGAAGTTGGAGGACCATTTGCTTGAAGCCCCAATCTCCCTGAGTCAGTCTGTCGTAGACCTTGATTGTATACTTACTCTTACGATCTGCATTGTCCTGTTTAGCCTGAATTTCTGGCAGACTTGAACGAGCTTCTACGATATAAGCCTTGGTATTTTCCTTGAACCACTCACTGTTGGTTTTATTTGGCAAGAAGAGTTCACGCAGACTTTCTAAGTAAGCAAAGAGGTCTCCTTTGCCTTTTTCCTTGGCTAGGGATTGTCGGTAGGCATTGAAGTTGTTTTGTGCTCGAAGATTGCCCATTCCAGAGTTCCCGAGAGCGATAATGGTATCAAGTGTCGAAGCGGCTTGATTACCAAAGAAATCAAACTTATAGGCATTAAGGTCCTTGGTGTTGAACGTTCCATAATTGACATTGTACCAACGGTTGAGATAGGTCAGACCAAGCATGAAGGCTTCTTTGTTCTGCAGAATCTTTTGGCTAATTGCATCCGCTACAGCAGGGCCTAGGGTGTTGATCGACTTGTCAACTGAAAGCACCTTGAGGAGTTCCTGACCTAGTTCGGCCTTGGTTTGTTCAAAGGCTTTTTCTAGATAAAGATCATCCAAGGAAGCTGTTTCACCAATCCCTAATACTTTACGCACTGCAGTTGAGTCATAGGTCACAGCTTTGAGTTCATCCAAGACACTCTCTTTAATGGTCTGATAGTCAGATAGGAAGGCTTCTGGCGTATAGAGTAAATTCTTATCAGCGATGCTATATTCAACAATCTGGCCATTGGCAAAATCACCCTTGTAGGTCAGATCAAGATAAGCAATCGTCTTATCTGCATAATGCAGCATCAGTCTATTGATTTCACCCTTATGGCTGTTGACGTCCGTTATCAGTGTCCCATCTTTCATCGGAACCACATCTAACAAGGCTACTTTGTTAAGTTTATCATCCTCAGCTAACTGGTTGGCTGTATGAACGATAAAGTCTTTGTTGTAGAATGGTAATAGTTTTTCTACATTTTCATAGGCTTGCTTTCTGGACTCTTGGGCTCCCCTCACTCGACTATAGTCTGTTTGATGCTGGTAAGCTTGCTGCAATGGCTCCTGGTCCGTCAAGTTCGAAGTGATTCCAAAAGACTGACGTTTAGCTTGCGCATCGGCATCTGAGATAGAACGGACAAAACGCTCATCTTTTCGATTTGCTGTAGTTCCTTCAAGAACATAAGAGTCCCGAACAGAAGCCTCAGGATAGGGATCTCCTGTCATCGCATGACCATTTTGAACTTTGACACTGGTCAAGACATTTCGGACTTGTCCATTGTTCCAAGTAGACCCGATCGCTCCACCGATTTGGCCAGAATGACCAGTATTTTGGATAGAACCAGACACATAAGAAGTTTCTAATCTAGCTCCATTTTGCAAGCGACCAATCAAGCCTCCAACACGCTGGTCTCCATTTCTACCCGTTACTTGGATAGATACATCTGCTTGACTCTTCTGCGCCAGTGATTGGTTGCCGTGGAAATTACCAACCAAGCCACCAACATTGTACTCCTGCCCCCCATCTTGGGTGCTGGTGATTGACCCTTTAAAGGCAACATTGGTTAGTTTTATGTTTTGGGCAACTCCTACGAGTCCACCGATATGCTTGTTCCCAGATAGACTACCACTTACAGAAACATCCGTAATCGTGGCGTTCTGAGCGTTGCTAGCCAAGGCCCCTATAGAATCCTTGCCTGTAACTGCAGCCGATTTCAAGGTCAGTTGCTGGATGGTGGCATTTTTCAAGGTTGCAAAGAGTGGTTTTGCCAAGTTGTAGATGGTATAATCTTTGCCATCCACTCGGCTAGTTAGGCTACCTGAAAATTCTTCTGGTACATAGCTTGTCGCAGACTGTTCCAACTGGAGTTCATCTGCTGAAACATCCGCTCCTAATGTGAAGTTTCCAGTCGGGTTTGACTTCATGGCCTCTACGAGCGCTTTGAAGGACGTATAGACACCTTCTTGACTAAGAGGCGTTTTCGGCAGTTCAAAAGAGTAATCTGGACGATAATGATCCCCTTCTCCCTCGACGAGCTGATTAGCTGATACCGTTACGGAATAGGCATTGCCCTTATCTGTAATCTTAGTAACAGGTAAGAGCATATCCTTGAACTTGTCTGACTGAATGCGGACATAGTAGTTGTCCAAATCAGACGGCACTTCCGACAGGGATAGGTAACGTCGGTAGCGACTACCATCTTTACCGTACAGTTCGATACGATCAATATCTTTGATTTCAACCTTCTTATAATCTAGCTGAACTGGACGTTGATCCTCTATACTAGTTTGTTCCCCTTGACCCAGGTCATATTTCATGACGGTTTTGAGGGTATAAGGAGTATAGTAATCCAAGTCATCAAGTGTCAATTTTTGAGCGAGGTCCACAAGGTCGACTTCCTTAATTAACGTTTGACCCTTGTATAGCTGCACTTTGGCTGATTGATAGCTAGCTGTAGCATCCGTCAAATGATAGCTAAGAGAAACTTGGCGTTTGTCTTCTTCCTTCTCGACACGGACTAGAGAGAGGGTTGGTTTTCTCTTGACACCATCCAGAGCTTGACGAGCTGCCTCGAGATCCGTCCGAACTTGATCGACCAAGGCTTGATTGGCCAAAGGATTGTCCAAAACGAGCTTGGCCTGATCTAGAGCACGGCGATAGCGGAGTTTGGTTTGTTCATCAGCATACTGGTAAGCAACTGTAGACTGAGTCACATCCTTCATGTCAAATTCAACTCCAAGAGTTTTCTTATCAACAGGTTGGCCGTCTAAATTATTCTTAGCAGTTTCAAGGGCTTTTTTCAAAGAATCAACCTGTTCTTGACTGGCATGAGATGTCTCAAATAAAGCTTGGGCATTGGCAACTGCCTGTTTATAAGACTCTTGATCTGCAGTGGTATCATTGAAATACTGATGCGTTTTCTGGATGCTCTCGGCCTCTTCCACTAATTGGTGCAAGGATTCGAGGTCGAGGGTTCCTTTTTCTGGTTCCACAGGAGCGTGATCCGCATTTGTAGAAATTGGTTTTGTACCGACTTTGATAATCTGAGGAACTGCTTCTTTTGTGATAGTGTTAGAGATTTCCTCTGTATTTTCGACTTTTCCATCTACTAAATACTGACGAGTCACAATCGTACGGACACCCTCTTGACCAGCTTGGCTAACTTCCCTTTGCCCCAAAGGCAGGTCTGCACTTTCCACTTCCTTAGTTGGATAGGGTTCGGCCACTGTTGTGGTTACGTCCTTTTCTTCAACGTTTAAGCTTGGAACTTCATTTACAGGAGCGTCTGTTGGTTTCTCGCTAACAGGAGCTGTTCCGACGGTTACGATCTCCGATACTGCTGGTGTCGTCACTTCGTTGGAGATTTCCTGGCTTCTCTCTACTTTGCCATCTACTAAATACTGACGAGTCACAATCGTACGGACGCCATCTTGACCAGCTTGGGTTATCTTGGTCTGACCAACTGGCAAGCTATCACTCTCTACTCGTTCTCGAGTGTAGGGTTCTGCTACCGTCGTAGTAACATCTTTTTCTTCAACGTTTAAGCTTGGAACTTCATTTATTGGGGCGTCTGTTGGTTTCTCGCTAACAGGGCCTGTTCCAACTGTTACGATTTCTGAGACCGCTGGAGTCGTCACTTCGTTAGAGAGTTCCTGGCTTCTCTCTACTTTGCCATCTACCACGTACTGACGGGTGACGATTGTACGCACGCCATCTTGACCAGCTTGAGTTATCTTGATTTGGCCAACTGGCAAGCTATCACTCTCTACTCGTTCTCGAGTGTAGGGTTCAGCCACTGTTGTGGTAACATCTTTTTCTTCAACGTTTAAGCTTGGAACTTCATTTATTGGAGCGTCTGTTGGTTTCTCGCTAACGGACTCCCCTGGGCTTGGTTTTGTAGGAGAAGGGATCTTGCTTCCGACTTTTCTAATCTCAGAAGTCGGCTCAGTCGTTACCTGATTGGAAACCTCCTCTGTATGGATCACCTGACCATTTAAAAGGTAGCTGCGGGTCACGATGGTACGACTACCATTTTTCCCTGCCTGAATCACCTCAGTTTGACCTTGTGGCAAATCAGTTGCCTCTACTTCCTCCACTTGGAAAGGAATAATCTCTGTACGACTCGTTTCTTTACTATCAACCTTTAACTCTGGTTGTTCAAAGACAGGAGCATCATTTGGTTTCTGAGCACGATACTCTTCCTGCGCTTGGCTTCCGTTTGAAGTTTGAACCGGAGTATCAATAGGAGCCGAATGATTCAACTCTTTCTTGCCATCAACTGAAGGCTTCACTTCTTTTTGAGACTTCAAATAGCCTACATATTGGTAGCCTTCAATCGTAAGTGGGGATTGCAATGTTTCCCCGACCTGTACAGTCAATTCCTGATTATAGTCTGCCAGCATTTGATTTGTCAAAGCCAAGGAAGTTGGCGCAATCAGCTGACTTCCTAGACTGGTCAAGAGCATGAAAGAAGCGAGTTTCTTGCGATCATCTCTTCCCAGTTTAATCGCTACGACCAGTAGCACAATGCCTGCCCCCGCTGCAATTGAGCTAATGAGTTGGCTATGACCAGTTGCAGGCAACTGTCTCGTCGGACGATAAATCAAATAGTATGTATCATCTGTTTCCTCAGCAAACTGTGGCAGTTCTTTGACTACCAACTGCTTCTCTTGGTCCGTGAGCTCACTTTCTGTCACGTACTTATAGTGGATTTGTTTTGTGACGGATGGCGTCTGTTCACTAGCTGCTACACTAGCAAGAGAACCTCCTCCACTAAAAAGGTAGAAAACCCCTACCAAAGCAGAAACTAAACCAACCGAAACTTTTCTCAATGAAAAACGCTGGTGCTTTTCTCCTAAATAATTTCTTTTCATTCCTAATCTTTCCTTCATCATGATTTGAATCCCCTCTATTCTACCGAAATTTACTAGATTATTCAATTTATTTGCTATAAATAATAGCCACAAAAAACTGCTAATCTTTTCAGTTCATTTACGCTGTCAAAATCCTTAACTTATAAGGTCTTGAATGCACAAACAAGATCAGGGAGAATCACAGAAAAAAATTCCTAGGTAGCCTTAAACCTAGGAATTTTTTAAATTTTAATCAAACAGAATCGTTTCCTTATTTCTTGAAAATAGACTGTCTGAAGTCGTCTGTCTCACGAAGATAAGCGTTGTAAATCTTCTTCTTGAGCAGGTTAACCCAGCTAGCTTCGACACGGCTAGTAGCATTGGTAATGTTGCGTACATCCTCTGCCACGGCTGCGTCCATCAACTGCTGCATCTCTGCATAAGAACGAATGGTTACTTTCTTGGTACTGTTTGGATTTTTAAGCTCGTACTCAATGGTGATTGGCTTCAGCTTGGTCAGCTGATCAATTCGCTCCTTGTACATGGCCTTCTTGAAGGCTGCCCAAGAGGTGTATTCACCTTTAAATACATTTTCCAAGACTTTCTGGTCAGTCACGAGACCAACATCTCTTCCAGACCATCCGTCCCACGTTTTCTTCCCTTCATCAAAGGCTTCCTGAGAGTACTGACCAGAAACATAAGGGACAAATCCTTCATGGTAGCCTTTGGCTGCCAGTAATTCATAAGCTGTGCGACGGAACATAACGTCACCTGGCGCTCCATTTGGATTGCTCAAGGCTGAGTAAATTGGTGAGAAGAGGCTGAGACTGAGGTAGCCATTTCGACCATATTTTCCGCTTTCCTTGTTCTCCCTACGAGTGATCACATCATTTTCAATCAGGGAGTCAAAGGTCTTCAGCTGCTTGATTTCCTCAGCTGTAAAGCTTCGCGTCTGGTTACCTGCATGGGTCTCCTTACCATACTTATCTGTAATATAGTAATTCTCCATCTTCCTGAACCACTGTAACTTGGCAGCATCACTCTGCTTCAGCATAGAAGTACCTTCTAGATAGTCCAAGGTGTAGATCATGTCAAACATACCATGGACATAGTGTTGCAGGTCTGCTGCATTTTGAACACGTTCCTTGAAATTATAGGTATGCATACGTGTCTTAGAATCCTTGTCCACCTTGAAGAGAGTATTGAGCGTAATGGTTGGTTCATCTGCGCTCGGCGAAGATTGCAAGAGTCCGCGAGCATAGAGTTCCGCACCTAGTCCCTCACGACGACCATAACCTTCAAAGTAAATTGCACCGTCAGAGTTATGGGTCATTTCATGGGTGTAGACAGAGTTTCCATAGTCTTCCAACAATTTAGCAGCATCAAAGTGAGTTACACTACCCATAGCATAGGCATTATATCCCTTGCTTGGATACCACTTGCCAGCTGGTCCAAAGAATTCCTGCATAGCCTGTGATTTTTTATCATTAGCTGGAGCCCAGTATCTTTGACCATTCTTGTCAACCAATGAGAATCCATCATACACCAGAACCGAACGGAAGAGCTTGTCCTTGCTTTCTGGACTCAGAATCTTGTACCAGAAATCATAGTGGTCGCGCTGGTATTCAGCTGTTTTTCTCACTCTGTCTTCGACATACTCGGCTAGCTCAGCGTCTGTGCGCACCCTGTTATTGGCATCCAGGCGGTAGCGATCATAAGCTCCCATGGAGATGGTAGACATATTGGAGATAGCATAGACACCTTTCTCTGTCATGGTCAAGAGTGGCAGGAGCATGCCCTTGTATTCCCAATTATCTGCAGTAATCTTGTCATACACACCGACAGAGTACTTGCTCTTGCCCTCGGCTGCGTCCTGAAGCTGTCTCGCTTCTGGCACATCGGACTTAGCCTCAACAATATAGGCTTTTGTATTGGTCTTGAGCCATTCATTATTGGTCTTGTATGGTAGGAAGAGCTGACGGTAGCCTTCAAGGTAATTGAAGAGTCCTCGCTTGCCAGTTGCTTCAGAGAGCGAATTATCATACGCTGTATAGTTGTTCTTAGCCTTGAGATTCTCAAGTCCTGATTTCCCTAAAGCAATGATTGTATCAAGAACCGAAACATCATTCTTACCGTAGAAATCCATCTTGTAAGCCGACAAGTCCTTAACATTAAAGGTATCATAGTTGATATTGTACCAACGGTTAAGGTAAGTCAGACCTAATAGGAAAGCTTCTTTATCAGCAAGAATCTTCTTAACAAGATAATCCTTAACTACTTCTCCTTCAGTATTGATAGCCTTATCCATAGCCAGCACTTTGCGAAGCTCACCTGATAGCTTGCTTTTCACCTGCGTAAATGCAGTGTCTAAGTATAGTTCATCCAAAGAAGTATCTGCGGCTACTCCGAGAGCTGTACGCATAGCTGGTGAATCAAGAGCGACCTTGTTCAGCTCTGGCAACACTTGATTTAGAATACTTGTATAATCTGATACAAAGGCTTCTGGAGTATAAAGAAGGTCTAACCCCTTCATCCTATATTCAGCAATACCTTGGTTGACGAAATCTCCCTGATAAGATATTTCTAGATAGTCAATGGTATTGTCCATGTAGTGAAGCATCAAACGATTGATTGCTGTTTTATTGCTATGGATATCAGTGATAATCTGGTCACCCTTCATCGGAACAACATCCAGTAGGTACTCCTTGTTCAACTTATGTTCTTTCGGAATCTTGTTAGCAAACGAAACAATGGTTTCTTTATTGTAGAAAGGAAGCAGTTTCTCCACATTTGCATAAGAATATCCGCGGTCGAATTGAGCATTGTTTACCTCACCATAGTCGACATAACGCATATTTAGATTCGTGTCATCTAGGCTAGTCGTGATGTCCATAGCAGTCAGTTTTTCTTCCATTTCTTCTTGAGTAATAGTAGAAGTAACAAACTGATCGTTTTTCAAGGTTTCACTCTTGGCAACTTTATATGCTTGCGTAATGCGGTCGTTTTTATAGCCCTGATCCCCAGAAATACTGTAAACATTTGTACCACTGACATTGCTGATCACATTATCAACCAAACCACCTACATTATAAGCTTTGATGTGTTGACTGTTAGATAGGATGGTACCCGTAAAGGAACTATTGGTAATTTTCGTATTGGTTCCAGTAACTACTAGACCCGCTACGTTAGAAGCGTTACCTACTACCGATACTCTCCCTTGAACAGAAACGTCTGTGATTCGCGCATTTTCCGCATTGCGTGCCAGTGCAGCCGAGTCATAGGTACCCACGATATTCACATCTTTAAAGTCGATATTTGAAATGGTAGACCCACTCTTGAGGTTTTCAAATAAAGGCTTGGCTAGATTATAAATGGCGTATTGCTTACCATTATGACTACCTGTCAGACTGCCGGTGAAGTTCCCTTTGAGGTAGACATAATCCGCAGGAGCTAGGTTGACCTCGCTCGCATCCAAATCAGCTCCCAGAACATAATTTCCTGCCATATTTCGCTTCATAGCGTCTACCAATCCAGCAAAGCTAGTGTAGACATTTTGCTGACTTGGGACTGCCTTACTGATGTAGAAGTCATGCCCAGACTTGTAGCCCGCTTCACTTTCTTGGACGAGTTCAGGAAGGGTTACATTAACCTTATAGACTGCCTTACCATCTTTCTCTGCTTCAGAAATACTGTGAACTGGTAAGAGAATTTCTTTGGATTCGCTTGATTTGATCTTGACGAAGTAAGTAGACAGATCCGTAGGCATAGAGCTCATAGATACAAGGCGCTTGTATTGATCGTTTTCTTTATGATAAAACTCAACGGAATCAATATCACGGAAGGTTATTTTCTTGTATTCTAGCTCAAAGTTACGACTATCTGTTTCAAACTCAGTAAAGCTACCATTATCCAATTCATAAGTCAACTTGGTTTTCAAAGTATAACCTGTATAGTAGTCTAGATCGCCAATTTTCAAGCTGCCAGCAAAATTGGTAATTGGAAGAGTGCGAACCAGCTGATCTCCTTGGTACAATTCTGCAGTCGCTGAACGGAAGGACTTGGTCTGGTCTTCCAATCTATATTGGACCGTCACCGACTTATCATCAGCATTCTCAGTCAGACTTAGAATGGAAACGGTCGGCTTGACTTTAGGCACTCCATTTAGAGCTTCTTTGGCTGCTGTCAGGCTAGCAAGAGCTTGATTGACCTGTACTTGTGTAGCAATTTGATTGTTCAAAACTCCTTCAGCCTTAGTCAATTCGTCTGTATAAGCTGTCTGCTTATCTGAATCCGCATTCTTATATTTCACAGAAGTTTTAACTCTTGGATTTAAATCGTATTCAGTTTGAAGAGCCGTTTTAACAACCTCAAGTCCACTTAATTGAGCCTTGGCTTGTTTGATTTGTTCCACCAGTTGGTTGACTTCAGCTTGGCTGGCTTGGGATTGATTAAGAATCGCTTGACCTGCCGTCAAAGCAGCATCATAGTTAGCTTGATGACTCTGACTATCGTTGAAATAACGGGCCTGAGCTTTAATCTGATCCGCTTCTGCCAAGAGATTATGCAGTGAAATTAAATCGAACTCCTCTAAAGCGTCTGCTTTCGGCGCATCGCTTGGTACCATGTTTGGCTTAGCTGTGCCGACTTTGACAATTTGTGTTACAGGAGCCAAGGTTTCTTCATTCGAAAGTTCTTGACGGTCGATTTCCTGACCGTTAGAACTGTAGACACGAGTCTTAATCGTACGCTCACCTTGGACACCCGGAGTTGTGATTTGACGAGCATCTCGAACAAGCTCATCGGTTTCTTCTTCACGAATGCTAAAGTTGATTTTTTCAACGCGCGTTTCGTCAGTGTAAGTTAGCGGATACTCTGGCAAAGCCTCTGCTTTCGGTGGGTCGTTCGGTACCATGGTTGGTTTAGCCGTGCCGACTTTGACAATTTGTGTTACTGGAGCTAGAGTTTCCTCGTTAGACAACTCTTGACGGTCGACCACTTGGCCATTAGAACTGTAGACACGGGTCTTAATGGTACGTTCGCCTTGGACTCCTGGAGTTGTTATTTGACGGGCATCTCGAATAAGCTCATCGGTATATTGCTCCTCGATGTTGAAGGCTATTTTCTCAACGCGAATTTCGTCAGTATATGTCAACGGATACTCTGGTAGAGCGTCTGTTTTCGGTGCATCGCTTGGTACCATGCTTGGTTTAGCAGTTCCGACTTTGACAATCTGTGTTACGGGAGCCAAGGTTTCTTCATTCGAAAGTTCTTGGCGGTCAACAACTTGACCATTGGAACTGTAGACACGGGTCTTGATCGTGCGCTCTCCCTCAACACCTGGTGTTGTGATCTGGCGGGCATCTTGGACCAATTCATCCGTAGTCTGCTCTTCAATGTTGAAGGTTATTTTCTCTACACGAGTTTCGTCGGTATAAGTCAACGGATACTCTGGCAGTGCGTCTGCTTTCGGTGGATCGTTCGGTACCATGTTTGGCTTAGCCGTGCCGACCTTGACTATTTGTGTTACGGGAGCTAGAGTTTCCTCGTTGGACAACTCTTGGCGGTCAACCTCTTGACCGTTAGAACTGTAGACACGAGTCTTGATCGTGCGCTCTCCCTCAACACCTGGTGTTGTGATTTGACGAGCATCTCGAACAAGCTCATTGGTTTCTTCCTCACGAATTGTGAAGTTGATTTTTTCAACGCGCGTTTCATCGGCATAAGTCAGTGGATACTCTGGCAGAGTCTCTGCTTTTGGCGCCTCGCTCGGCACCATGGTTGGTTTAGCAGTTCCAACTTTGACAATTTGTGTTACTGGAGCCAAGGTTTCTTCATTAGCTAACTCTTGACGGTCAACAACTTGACCGTTGGAACTATAGACACGAGTCTTGATGGTTCGTTCGCCTTGGACACCTGGAGTTATGATTTGACGAGCATCTTGAACAAGCTCATCCGTTTCTTCTTCACGAATGCTAAAGTTGATTTTCTCTACGCGCGTTTCGTCAGTATATGTCAACGGATATTCTGGCAAAGCATCTGCTTTCGGTGCATCATTTGGTACCATGGTTGGTTTAGCAGTTCCGACTTTGACAATTTGTGTTACCGGAGCCAAGGTTTCTTCATTCGAAAGTTCTTGACGGTCAACCTCTTGACCGTTAGAACTGTAGACACGGGTCTTAATCGTGCGTTCACCTTGGACTCCCGGAGTTGTGATTTGGCGGGCATCTCGAACAAGCTCATCCGTTTCTTCTTCACGAATGCTAAAGTTGATTTTTTCAACCCGAGTTTCATCGGTATAAGTTAGTGGATACTCTGGCAAAGCGTCTGCTTTTGGCGCATCGCTTGGTACCATAGTTGGCTTAGCTGTGCCGACTTTGACAATTTGTGTTACTGGAGCCAAGGTTTCTTCATTCGAAAGTTCTTGGCGATCAATTTCCTGACCGTTAGAACTGTAGACACGAGTCTTAATGGTACGCTCACCTTGGACACCTGGAGTTGCAATCTGACGAGCATCTTGAACCAATTCATCCGTAGTTTGCTCCTCGATGTTGAAGGCTATTTTCTCAACGCGAATTTCGTCGGTATAAGTCAGTGGATACTCTGGTAAAGCTTCTGCTTTCGGTGCTTCATTTGGTACCATGGTTGGTTTAGCCGTGCCGACCTTGACGATTTGCGTTACGGGC
Source organism: Streptococcus oralis (assembly GCA_963515155.1). Taxonomy (GTDB): domain Bacteria; phylum Bacillota; class Bacilli; order Lactobacillales; family Streptococcaceae; genus Streptococcus; species Streptococcus oralis_CW. Next base: position 132,005 of record CAUPXG010000002.1, read on the forward strand.
TCCAAGGTTTCTTCGTTAGACAATTCTTGACGATCAATTTCCTGACCGTTAGAACTGTAGACACGAGTCTTAATGGTACGCTCACCTTGGACACCTGGAGTTGCAATCTGACGACTTCCTTCTGGAATCTCATCTGTATATTGCTCGTCAATAGAAAAATCAATCTTTTCTATTCTAACCTCATCATTTGTAGTCAATTCCAACTCAGAATTCTCATGAATAGGAGCTGTATCAAGATTTGTCCCATATTCCGTCAATTCTGGAACTTCGTGAACTGGAGATGTCTCGGGACTGGTTCCGTATTCTGTCAATTCTGGAACTTCATGAACTGGAGACGTCTCAGGACTAGTCCCATATTCCGTCAATTCTGGAACTTCACGAACTGGAGACGTCTCAGGACTAGTCCCATATTCCTTCAATTCTGGAACTTCATGAACTGGGGCTGTATCAGGGTTTGTGCCATATTCTGCCAATTCTGAAACTTCGTGAACTGGCGCTGTTTCTGGACTGGTGCCATATTCTGTCAATTCTGGAACTTCATGAACTGGGGCTGTATCAGGGTTTGTGCCATATTCTGCCAATTCTGAAACTTCGTGAACTGGCGCTGTTTCTGGACTGGTGCCATATTCTGTCAATTCTGGAACTTCGTGAACTGGCGCTATTTCAGGAGTTGTACCATATTCTGTCAATTCTGGAATTTCGTGAACTGGCGCTGTCTCAGGAGTTGTGCCATATTCTGCCAATTCTGGAACTTCATGAACTGGATTTTCTTTTGGTATCGAGTTAGTTGGAGCTGTTCCAACTAAAATAATTTCAGAAACAGGTTCAAGCGTCACTTGATCAGAAATCATTTCGCTTTTCGCGATTTCTTGATCCTTGCGATAATGACGAGTCACTACTGTACGTTGACCTCGAATACCTGATTGTATAACTTTTGATTGACCTTGAGCCAATTCATCGGTATATTGGTATTTTGTCTGATAAGGAAGTTCTTGGACTGACTTTTGCTCACTAATTTTTAGTTCTGGTAAGTCATAAATAGGAGTTGAGCGTGTGAACTCTATCTCCTTAGCAGCTATAGCTTCTCTTTCTTCCTCAGTTAAAGCATCCCCCTTATCTGAAACAATCTCTTTCATATCAAGATTTGTTTCACTCGGTTTAAGTTCACTTCCCTTCTCTTTCTCCAAGTCAAGTGTCGGATTTTCCTTCTGAACAGAATGAGCTAAATGACTATCATTTTGTTCTTCATTCTTTAAGTAACCGATATAGTCGTAACCATCAATTTTCAATGGCGCTGGCAGTGCATCTCCAAGACCCAAGTTAAGACTTTGATTATATGCAGCGAGCTCGATATTCGTCACTGCTAAGACTGTTGGAGATAGCAGTATGGATCCCATTCCAGTTACCAACAAGATAGAAGATAAATACCTCTTCCCATTCCTGCCTCTAACTACTACAAGCACTAGTAATGCAAGACCCATCGCTGTAAAAGTTGATTCCCAAAGGCCGGAGTGACCTGTCTTAGGCAATACTCCAGATGAATCCCCTTGAGTAGTCGGACGATAAACTAAGTAATAGGTCTCTGAAGCATCCTCAACATGCTTTGGAATCTCCCTTATCAAGGCACTCTTCTCTGCCTCCGTCAATTCAGACTCCACTACGTAGTGGTATTTGACATGAGCAGACTGCTGACTTTGAATTTCTGCTGCCTTTACAGAAGTCAAGTCCCCAGTTATTTGCCCACTCAAAAAGAAGCTTCCAATAGTCGCCGAAACGAGCCCAACGGACAACTTCCGGAAAGAAAAGCGCTGTCGTTTTTCTCCATAAAACTGATGTGTCATTCTAAAGATTTCCTTTTCAATATATTATTCAATCCTTTCTATTCTACCTGATTTCACTTGATTATTCAAATTATTTGTCGCGATTTTTAGAAGCAACACATGCTTTTTAAAAGTACCGAAAAACGACTCCTCTTTTTAAAAAATCTCAAAAAATCAACTTAAAACTTTCCTTAAAAATGTTGAATTTCTACATCTTTGTCCTAAGCTTTTACCAGCAAAAAAAGAGAGAAATGACTTTCTCTCTTTTACCTTTCCTCTCACCTTAAACTATGAGAAGACATATTTCTAATCTGATTATTTCGCTTCAAATCCTTCTGCGACTGCATCCGCAAAGTTTTCTTCTACGATGCTTGCACAGTGATCACAGATGACTGCGTGGTGGCTGCGTTCTGCTGTTGTTGGGTCAATACGACGGCAGCGCTCACATACTTCACCTGTAGCGCGTTCAACTGTAAAGGCAACATCTTCAAAACTTACTGCACTCTCTGGAGCTGGTCCTTCAGCGATGGTCAATTCTGACACGATCAAGAGTTGAGCTACATTGCTATTTACTGCTTCAAGCAAAGTTTTCACAACTTCGTTTGGATAAACTGTCAAGTGTGCTTCAAGTGATTTCCCGATAACTTTTGCATTACGTGCTTCTTCCAAGGCTTTTTGAGCTTGTCCACGGAAATCCATGAAGGCTGACCATGTATCCAAGATTTCTTCTTGGTTGGCAAAAGTTTCAGCTTCTGGTAATTCAGACAATTGAACGAAGTCTTCAGCTTCAAACTCAAGATATGACCAGATTTCCTCTGCTGTGTGAGGAAGGATTGGTGTCAAGAGTTTGGTGATTTTGACAAGAATGTCATAGAAGACTGTCTGCATTTGACGACGTTCGAGTGATTTTGCACCTTCGATGTAAACAACGTCTTTAGCGAAGTCAAGGTAGAAGGCTGACAAATCAACGTTGATGAAGTTCACCAAGGCCTTGTAGATTGTCAAGAATTCAAAGTTGGCATAAGCATCACGAATCGTTTTCACAAGCTGGTTAAAGCGAATGGTCATGTACTTGTCAACAGAACGAAGCTCATCGTAAGCTACTGCGTCTTGAGCTGGGTTAAAGTCAGATGTATTGGCAATCAAGAAGCGAAGAGTGTTCCGGATCTTACGGTAAGTTTCAGAGACTTGGCTCAAGATATCCATAGAGATACGCACGTCGTTGCTTGAGTCAACACTTGTTACCCAGAGACGCAAGATTTCCGCACCAAATTGTTTTTCAACATCACTTGGAGCAATGGTATTCCCAAGAGATTTAGACATCTTCTCACCTTTACCATCAAGGGCAAAACCTTGTGACAAGATTTGTTTGTAAGGAGCAACGCCATGGTTAGCAACAGATGTGATCAATGATGAGTTGAACCAACCACGGTACTGGTCAGAACCTTCAAGGTAAAGATCTGCTGGATATTTGAGTTCTGGACGGTTGACCACTACTCCATTCCATGATGAACCTGAGTCAAACCATACGTCCATGATATCTGTTTCTTTCTTGAACTCGCCATTTGGTGAACCTGGATGAGTAAATCCTTCTGGCAAGAGGTCCTTAGCATCACGTTCCCACCAGATGATAGAACCGTGTTCCTCAAAGAGTTGAGCTACATGTTCAATAGTCTCAGCAGTCATGATTGGCGTTCCGTCTTCAGCATAGAAGATAGGAAGGGGAACTCCCCAAGCACGTTGACGAGAGATAACCCAGTCGCCACGGTCACGAATCATATTGTAAAGACGAATTTTACCCCATTCTGAGTGGAACTTCACTTTTTCAATTTCATCCAAGATTTCTTGGCGGAATTTAGATACAGAGGCAAACCACTGTGGTACTGCACGCCAGATGATCGGTTTTTTCGTACGCCAGTCAAATGGATATGAGTGAGAAATTTCTTCCTGAGCAAGGAGTAAATCACCCAGTTTTTCGATAACAGTCGGCACAACCTTGTCATAGAACTGACCCGCAAATTCAGGACCAGCATTTTCCATCATAATACCGCGTTCGTTAACTGTTACAGCAACTTCAAGGCCGTTGGCAACACCGACATTGTAGTCGTCCTCACCAAAACCAGGGGCTGTATGGACAATACCAGTACCAGAGTCAGTCGTAACGTGGTCACCAAGGATCACCAACTCATCTACAGCTGTATCCCATGGGTGGACTGTCACAATGTGATTCAATTCTTGACCACGGTAGGTCGCCAAGACTTGAACATCCGCCCAACCAAATTTCTCAGACAAACTGTTCAACAATTCTGAAGCAACTACAAACTTACGAGATTCACCAGCTGGTTGAACGACTACGTAGTCAATATCTGCTCCAACTGTCAAACCACGAGATGCTGTGATGGTAAAAGGAGTTGTTGTCCATACAACGATGTAAGTATCTGCATCTAGGACACCTTTTCCGTCTTTGACGCGGTTAGCATAGTAAAGGGAAGTTGAAAGCAAGTCATGGTATTCAATTTCCGCTTCAGCAAGAGCTGATTCAGATGACCAAGACCAGTAAACTGGCTTGGCACCACGGTAGATGTAGCCTTTCTTAGCCATTTCTCCGAAGACACGGATCTGAGCCGCTTCATAGTCCGGAGTCAAAGTCACATAAGGATTTTCCCAGTCGCCAGAAACACCCAATCGTTTAAAGTCTTCACGTTGTTTATCTACTTGAGAAAGAGCGTACTCGCGGCAAAGTTTCAAGTACTCAACCAAGTCCATTTCTTTGCGTTTAACGCCCTGTTTAGCCAAGACTTGCTCGATTGGCAATCCATGTGTATCCCAACCTGGGATGTAAGGAGCGTAAAATCCAGACATAGACTTAGAACGAACAATAATATCTTTAGAAATCTTGTTCATGGCATGTCCAACGTGGATATTTCCGTTTGCATACGGAGGTCCATCATGCAAGGTGAAATGTGGTTTTCCTTGGTTCAATTCTTGACGACGTTGGTAAAGTTTTGCTTCTTCCCATTCTTTTTGCCAAACTGGTTCTTTGGTTGGAAGACCAGCACGCATAGGAAAGTCTGTTTTCCCTAGATTGAGGGTTTCTTTAAGTTTCATTGTTACTCCTTTAATTTAAAATGACAAAATAAAAACCACGATTCGCAAAAAGGACGAAAATCGTGGTACCACCTTTGTTCGAAAAAAGACAGGGTCTCTTTTCCTCTTTTCCCGTAACGTGGGGGACGTCTAGTCTTACTGTTTTCGGACTGGATTGCTTGAGAGGATAATCTAACCACTAGGGATTGCAGGACTCTCACCATCTCCCGCTCGCTGAAAATATAGTTGGTTGGATCTTGTTCTCACATTTTTTTATAGGATAAGAACAGATTCTTTGTTTGCATCGTCCTCAGTTGTTGCAGTAGCTTCTACTTCAACTGACTCTTCATGCTGGTCACTTTCTTCTGTCTGTTGATTTTGTTGAGCTTCAAACTCAGCTAATTCTTTGTTGCCAGCCTCGATACGAGCTTGTAATTCAGCAACCTCTTCTGGTGTGAATTGACGAGTCATATCAATAGGTTCTTCCTCTGGTTGTAAAGATACAGTTTCACCAAGAACTTCACCCACCACTTCTTTAAAGGCTTCATCACTTGTCTGAAGGTAAGTAGCTGTTGGGCGAAGAATATCTTCCCAATCAGATGACTCAACAATTGCTAACTGACTTTCAATCGTAGACTTGAGGCGTTGATGGAATACACGGCTCTTGTTCTTCAACTCTTCTGTCTCAACAGCCACTCTCTTCGCATTATCTGTAGCCTGACGGAGAATTTCATTTGCCTTGTATTTCGCTTCTTCAAGCAAACGCTGAGCATCTTGTTCAGCTTGTTGAATAATATTGTTTGAACGTTCTTGAGCAGCTTGTTTAACACGCTCTGCAGTATCTTGAGCAATCAAAACTGACTGACTCAAGGAATCCTTCATCTCATCAAAGTAAGACAAACGTTCTTCCAAACTCTTGATGTGTGTCTCTTTATCGTGATTGCTACGAACCAAGTCTTCGTAGTCACGAACAACGATATCCAGAAATTCATCTACTTCTTCTGGATCAAAACCTCTAAATCTTGTACCAAAGGTTTTATCTTTAATTTCTAACGATGTAATTGGCATACTTTTCCTCACTTACTTAATAAAAAATAGAATCATTAATTGCTTCTGGTTCTTGCTCGCTTGTTACTGTTCTCTTAGGAATATCATTCGTATAATAGGAAAGACGTTCTTCTAGTTTTTTGATATAGAGTTCAGTTTCATCTTTGTATCGAATCATCTCCTCTAATTCAAAGTAAATCTTATCTAGAAAGAGGTCAACTTCTTCCTGATTGTAGCCTCTGAATGTTCTTGAGAAAGCTTTATCACTTATTTCTTGTGGTGTAATCGACATATTTTTTCTCACTTGCTTAAAAGTAGCCGGACTGTTAGTTTTTTCTTATCCTTTTTGGTCTGACCATTGTCTTTGACAATTTTTAGACGACCAAACTTTCTCACACTGATCAAATCCCCAACTGCAACCTGGTAATCACTTTTTTCAACCAGATGATAGTTTACCTGGACAGATTTTTTCTCTATCAGTTGACTAGCTTGGTTTCTAGATAATTTCAAGGCACTTGATAAGAGGGCATCCAATCGAAAACTCGAAACTAAAATTTCTCGTTCTCTATAATCAATTTTAGACAAAATCCTATCGGTAAAAGGACGTTCCTCCAGCGATACAGGAAGTCTGCCAATCTTTCTTATTCCATCCTGAAAAAGAGGAATGAAATCACGATTGACAAAAATCTGTGCTCTCTTTTCATCTACCAAGATATCACCAAATAATTTACGGTCAATTCCTAGTTGGTTGATGATTGTTCCCAATATTTTTCCATGACTCAGTTGTTCAAACTTACTCGGATAGCAAATTTCCAACAAGGCCATTTCAAAGTCTGATATCTCCGGTTCAAAGTAATCTGGATAGAGAAGAACTCGAACCGACTCTGTCGGAAGAACATCACCACTACTTTGGCAACCCAGTCCATATGTCCCAGCTAGCACCCTTAAGATCTGTTCCTGGTGGGGATTGATAAAAGGAGTAAGTACCGGTGCATATGTATCTTCTACCCGCTTGATCCACTCTAATCCCTTATCAATAAAGGGAATATCATCTTGGGAAAAATGCTGATAAATGGCTCGATTTACTGTCATAGTAATAGGACTAGTCGTGTTAAGAGATTTCCAACAAACTGAATCAAAATCAGCGCTGCCCAAACCGTAAAATCAAGACCAGCAAATTGTAGATTGAGCTTACGAAGTGGCTCAATAACTGGGCGAGCAAGTCTGATAACTAGGCGTCCCAGCTGGCTTTCATAGGCATTTGGAAACCATGAAAGAAGAGCAAATGCAACGAGAATGATGGAATAAATGCTAACCGCATTTTGGATTAAACGGATTAAGAAAATCATTATCTTGCTCTATTTCGTTTAATATCAAAACCAAACTCAGCGCTTTGTGATTCATCTGGAAGCTTGATATCTTCAATATTCACGATAACGTTGACAGGAGTCAATAGATACATCGTGCTCGCAACTTTTTTCATATTTCCAGCCAAGACATGACGGGCTCCGTCCAAGTAATCAAGGCAACGACGGGCTTGTACCTCTGTCATGTATTGGAAGTCAATCAAAATACTTTCATTGCCAGCCAACAAATCTACAATTTCCGTTGCATCTTCATATTTTCTTGGATAGCGAACGTCAATTGTCACTTTCTCATCTGAACGGTGACTTTGCATTGCCAATTCTTGCTGTCGCGCATGAAGACGAGTAATATTTGCATCTTTTGCTGATCCTGACTGAGCAGGTGCTGGTAATTCTTTAGAAGATGAGATGGCTGGGCTAACTGTTTCCTCTTGTTGAGTCTGGTAGTTAGTCGTTTCTTCTCCGTCTTCTGTAAAATAATCTATAAATTTATCGAATCTATCTTTTAAAGACATAGCTCTCTCCTATTTAAAAAATGCTGTACCGATTCGAACAAAGGTTGAGCCGAACTGAATCGCTTCTTTAAAATCACGACTCATTCCCATGCTTAGCTCTGTCATCGGCATATTAGGGATTTGTTTTTCTCTAATTTCTGCTTGCAGAACCTGCGTATCCTTGAAAATTTCTTTCAATTCATCACTATCTGCCTCAAAAGGAGCCATGGTCATTAAACCAACATACTCAATCTGATCTAACTTAGCCAATTCTGGCAAAAGTTCTAGCAATTCTTCTTTTGAAAACCCATGCTTGCTTTCTTCCCCAGAAATATTGACCTGCAAGAAACACTTGATAACATGATCTGTTCTCTTTTGAATTTCCTGGGCTAACTTTAAGGAGTCTAAAGCATGAAAGTAATCCACAAATGGGATTACTTCTTTCACTTTCCGTCTCTGTAGTGTTCCTATTAAATGCCAAGTAACTGGGTAATCTTTCAAGGCCTGATATTTTTCTAAAAATTTATCGACTCGATTTTCACCTATATGACGGACACCAAGCGGAAGCAAGGCTTCCGCTGTTTGTACATCTACATACTTTGTCACTACGATTACTGAAACAGCATCTAGAGCACGGTTGGCTTCTTGACTAGCATCAGCTATTTGCTGAAAAACTAATTCAGTATTTTTTTTCAAATTCATTGATTAACGATTTTTGAAGAATGGAGGTGTATCCAATTCATCTTCATCTTGTGAAACTGGTGTTTCGAAGCGTTCTACTGGTGAAACAACTGGATCTGTTTGACGAACAATAGACTCTCGACGCAAGTCCCAGTCTCCAAAAGCAGATGCTTGGTTTGTTTCAAAGCGACGAGGACTTGATTTAGGCAATTCTGCTGTCTCTTCCAAGTCGAATTGACGGTCAAATGTGTGTGCTTGTGGGGCTTTAGTTGATGGACGTCCAACTGGTTGGTTGTTACGAGCTCCAACTACTTTTTCCACTCGCTCTTGACGAACACCTGTCGCTACAACTGTAACACGGATTTCATCCTTCATGCTTTCGTCAATTGATGTTCCAAGCCAGATGTTTACACCTTGCCCAGCTGCTTGGTTGACGATTTCTGAAGCTTCTTCTGCTTCAATCAAAGTCAAATCAAGACCACCAGTAACGTTGACGATGACATCCTCTGCACCATCGATAGTTGTTTCAAGAAGTGGAGAGTAAATTGCTTTACGAGCCGCTTCAACAACGCGCTCTTCACCACTACCGATACCAATACCCATAAGGGCATTCCCTTTGTTTGCCATTACAGTTTTCACGTCAGCAAAGTCAAGGTTAATCAATCCTGGGTTCGTGATCAAGTCAGTGATCCCTTGAACACCTTGGCGAAGGACATTATCTGCTTCGCTAAGAGCTTCAAGAAGTGGCGTTTTCTTGTCAACAATTTCAAGCAAGTTGTTGTTAGAGATAATCAACAAAGTATCAACATGCTCGCGAAGTTCGTTGATTCCTTCTACAGCGTACTGGCCACGTTTGCTTCCTTCAAATCCGAAAGGACGTGTCACAACACCAACTGTAAGTGCACCAAGATCTTTAGCGATACGTGCAATAACAGGGGCTGCACCTGTACCAGATCCACCACCCATACCTGCAGTGATAAAGACCATGTCCGCTCCAGTGATAGCTTCCGTCAAAGCTTCTTCACTTTCTTCTGCAGCTTTACGTCCAACTTCCGGACGTCCTCCAGCACCCAAACCTCGAGTCAATTTTGGACCAAGTTGGATAACTGTTTCTGCTTTCGTACTGCTAAGGGCTTGTACATCAGTGTTGGCTGCGATAAATTCTACACCAGCAACACCTTCGTCAACCATGCGGTTGATGGCGTTACCACCACCACCACCGACACCAATTACCTTAATAACTGCGCCTTGAGCTGCTGCTGTATCAAATGAAAATGTCATAATTTCTTATCCTCTTTTATTCATCAAACATGCTTCCGATCAAACCACGGAAACGTTCTGTTAGCTTCGGTTTACTTTGAGAACTTGCTTGGAATTCTTCCTTGGGAGCAACTGGAGTTTCCTGCACAGTTTCAGCTGGAGCTGCTTGTGCTGGACTTGGTTGCGCTACTGGATTCAAACGTTGATTTGGAATGCCAAAGTTGATTGGTTTTTGACGAAGGAATTCATCTCCTTTAACTGCTTTTTGAGCAAGAAGATTGACTTCAGTCAATTTACCAGCAAACTCAGACAAGCTAATCACGTGCGCAAATGCAGGGTTGCGAATTCCAACTTGATTTGGTACATAAAGTTTTACGCGAACACCAAACACTTCTTGGGCTAATTCAACAATTCCTGGCAAAATTGCATTTCCACCAATAAGGACGATACCTCCTGGCAAATCCAACAAGTGTCTTCTTTCCAACTCTTGTTTGATTTGGTCAAAGATATGTTTGATGCGTGCTGAGATAATTTCTGCCAAGTAGCTTTCTGTTACTTCAACAGGTTCTACTTCACCAATTACTTCAACTTGGAAAGTTTCGTTACTTGCTAGTGGAACGTAAGCTTCACCATAGTTCAATTTCAAACTTTCTGCAATTTTTTGAGATGTTTTCAAGACTTTAGAAATGTCTTTAGTAACGTAATCTCCACCTTCTTGGTAGATGTTAGTGAACTGCAATTCTTGGTTACGGATAGTCGCTACAGTAGTCTGACCTCCACCCATGTCAATGACAGTCGCACCAAATTCGCGTTCACCTTCATTGAGAACGGAGTTCACGATTGCCAAAGGTGAAATAATCACGTTATCAACATGAATACCTACACGCTCAACTGTCTTACGAAGATTGTGTAGAATTGTACGAGGACCTGTGTAAAGCAGACCACGCATTTCCAAGCGGACACCCATCATACCACGAGGGTCACGAATTCCTTGGAAACCATCCACAATGAATTCTTCAGGAATAAAGGTAATCACTTCACGGTCAGGAGTCATGCTCTTTGTCAAAGCTGATTTGACAACATTTTCAACATCTTGATCTGTGATTTCTTTGGTATCTGAAGTTACAGGAATCATTCCTTGTGTTGGTTCAACCTGCAAGAGGTTTGCTGGAAGGCCAACGTTAACAGACTTAATAGAAATACCAGCTTTCTCTTCTGCCTGTGTGATTGCAGATTTGATTGCTGAAGCAGCTGCTTCAATATCAACAATAATTCCGTCTTTTACACCTTTACTTTTGGCATTACTAACACCAATTACATTTACTTCACCATCTCTATGCTCAGCTACTAGCACTTTAATCGAGCTAGTTCCAATATCTAAGCCTGTAAAAAAACCATCTCTAGTCATTACATCGCATCCTCTCTGTCTTCCAAGTTTCTCACTTCTATTTAATAACTATGTTTGGGCATAGCTATTCAAAGAATATTATAACACAAAAAATCCAATCGTGCTTAGTTTTTGATAAAATTCCTGCATGTTTTTTGAGAAAATTCTAGAAAAATTCTTCTTCTAAGAGATTTTTTGAAGTTAACGTTCACAATTTCCTTTCTGCTTCTTAAAAACCCAAAAAAGAGAAGATCATTTTAGATCTTCTCTTGAATAAATTCTTCCGATTTTTGTTGTAAAAAATTTTCTACTAATTTCCCTGTTAAGCGAATTGCTATTACGATAACAGTCGAAACAATGAGATAATTTAAGGGTTGGCCGAAGCTTCCAACAAGTGGTGGTTTGTTTAAAAAGCCATAATCCCCACCTACAACTAAGTTGACAACCCATATCAAGCCATTTAAGGCGAAGGTGATCACCGTCACATTCTTCAAATCAAGAAGGGAAGGTTGATAGTTCCTAAACAAGTATAGGAGCGCATTTCCTAAAAGGGCAACATGTCCGATAATGAAGGACAAAATGGTCACGTGTGGAAATGGGTAGGGATCAAAGAGGGGGTAAGCCAGTGCTGCTGTTGCTCCAAAAGTTCCTAAAAGAGCAAAGTACTGTTTGTACTTGGATGTTCCTGGAATCAAGAGCATAACAAACATGGCGATACGGCAATGATAGAAGGGTAAACTTTCTGACAGAGGCATGAGATTCCCCCAATACCAGCTATACAGAACAATCAGTTGAACAGACTGAAGAATCTGAATAAAACGCTGGTAAGCAACTTTCTCGCGAAAACGATAAGAAGCATAGAAAGTAAGAGCCAGTAAACATAACAAACCAATGTACCAGTGGAGTTCAAACTGGGGTGGTTCTGATATCTGTGTGGTAAATAATTTATCCCACAAATTCATATTCTATTCCTCGTTCATCTAGCTAGAGGCAGTAAAAAATTCACTTTCTCCAGCTTTTAAATTTTTTGAAAAAACTTGATTCTATGACATACATAGAACACTTGCGTCTTAAATTCGCAACCTATTATATCATTTGTATTGCAGAAATGCACTGATTTGAAATCTACAGTTTCATATGGAAATCACTAAACTACATTAGGTTTTCTACCAACTTGGCTAGATTCATAGAGTTAGAGCCTTTGAGCAAGATTTGGTCATTGGCACTGAGGCTTTCCTTAACCTGCTTGACTAGATCTTCAAATTGGTCCTCGTCAGCTGTTTTTTTGAAGTAATAAACGTGGCCGATTGGGAACATTTGACTAGCCAATTGGCTTAATTCGGCAATGTCTTCTCCATAGAAAACAACGGTATCCAGCACATCTGGAGAAAGGCTCAAAATCATCTGGTTATGGAGTTGGACAGACTGGTCGCCGAGTTCCTTCATATCTGCTAGAACAGCAATTTTCTTGCCTCCTTCGTTGGCTGGAATGGCAGAAAATGTCTCCAAAATCAACTTCATGGCTGTTGGATTGGCATTGTATACGTCTGACAGAATATCTGCTCCATTGGCTGCTTTCTTCCACTCGGTGCGGTTACGCGTCAATTCTAGGTTCTGGAAAGCCTGACGAATTTGCTCCTCTGAAACTCCTTCTTGTAGAGCTACATAAGCAGCAATCATAGCATTGGTGGCATTGTACTTACCTGTCACTGGCAAATCGAGGGTTTGTTCCAAAAAATTAGCCTTAAAGGTCAGACTATCCTTGCGTTCGACCAAGTCTGTGATTTCTAACTCAGCTCCTGGCCCAAAACGAACTACCTTTTTATCGGTAGGCAAGTAGTCCTCTACAATCGGGTCAGCTGGTGCCAAAAGCAAAGAACCTGGTGCCATACCGTCTGCAATTTGCATTTTCCCTTTAGCGATTTCCGAACGGTCTTTGAAAAAGGCCAAATGAGCTTCTCCAACCAAGGTCACAATGGCTGTCTTTGGATGAGCCAATTCAGACAAGAGATGGATATCACCCAAGTGATCCTGCCCCATCTCCAAGACCAACTTTTCTGTTCCTTCAGGCATGTGGAGAACTGTGTAAGGAAGGCCAATCTCGTTATTGTAATTGCCTTGGGTTTTGTAGGTCTTGTAGGTTGTTGACAGTAAATGAGCCAACATATCCTTGGTCGTTGTCTTGCCATTTGAACCCGTAACGGCTAAGACATCAACAGCCGTTTTTTCAAGATAGTAGGCTGCGAGGGCTTGAAAGGCAGTCAAAACATCATCTACTAGAATGTAGGGATGACCTTCTACTTCCTTCTCAGAGAGGGTTACTGCTGCACCATTTTCAAAAGCTGTTTCGATAAAGTCATGACCATCACGCGCACCTTTAAGTGGCACAAACAAATCACCTGTCCCAATCAAACGACTGTCAAACTCAGCCTTTTCTAACTGAGCATCCGCAAAAAGACAAACATCATTTTTAGCTCCAACAGCTTGGGCAACTTCATGGATCGTTAATTTCATTTCTACTCCTTTAAAAAGGGTTGAAGTCCGAGAACTTGACTCACCTAACAGTGATGGTTCTAACTCCTACCCTCTCTTTCATTTTATAGCAAATGCGCTTCGCGCTTGTCAAAACTTTGCTTAGCAAGATCAACCAAATGCTCAATTAGTTCTGGGTAGCTGATTCCCATATTGTCCCAAAGTAGTGGATACATAGACCACTGGGTAAAACCTGGCATGGTATTCAGCTCGTTTAGGAAAATCTCGCCCCTATCTGTATAGAAGAAATCACAACGAGACAGACCGAGGCCACCAATTGCACGGAAGGCTGTTTCTGCATTATGACGCATGATAGCTACTACATCATCACTAATCTTAGCTGGGATATCCATGGTAATCTTGTTATCGATATACTTGGCATCATAGTCATAAAAGGCAACATCCTTGACCACTTCACCTGGCAAAGTGCTCTTCACATCGTAGTTGCCCAAGAGACCAACCTCGATTTCACGCGCATTTACCCCTTGCTCTACCAAGACACGGCTGTCATATTGGAAGGCGAGTTCCAAGGCTTGACGGAGCTCATCTTGATTTTCAGACTTAGAAATACCGACACTTGAACCCATGTTTGATGGCTTCGTGAAGACTGGATAAGTCAATTTTTCTTCAACTTCAGTGATTTTAGCAGTCACATCATCCCCTTCGACGATAGCCACATAAGGAACTTGAGCAATCCCGACAGATTCTAAGACACGCTTGGTCGTGATTTTATCCATAGCAAGACTTGATGACAAGATATTGCAGCCGACATAAGGCATTTTCAAAACTTCAAGAAATCCTTGAACAGAGCCATCTTCGCCCATCGGACCATGAAGAACTGGAAAGACTACTGCACCTTCTTCGTAGATGGCACTTGGCGCTATTTTCTTGTCCCAGTCAATAGTCGCATTGGTCATGAGACGATCCTCTTGACCTGGAGTCTGGCTAAATTCTTGCGTTTTAATAAAGTCACCTGACTGACTGATGAAGAAAGTCTTGACTGTGAAACGGTCGTAGTTGACCGCACGCATAACACTTTCAGCTGAAAGGACAGAGACTTCACGCTCTGCACTACGTCCACCGTATAAAAGAATAATCGTTTGTTTCATATTGCTTGTCCTAATTCTAATAGAATGCTCATCCTTTAGTATATCATATTTGCTTCTTTTTTGAAACTTGTATCTAAAAAAGCCCTCATTTGAGAGCTGAAATTTTACCTATCCACCACTTGAGCTTCAAAATGCGCTGGTTTGTCGTCTACATTGGTGATGGTTATTGTGTAGGACTTGTTATTGGTTACATTAAAAACTTTTTCCCCTTTGTAACTGACAACAATTCCATCCCGTACTAAATTAATGTCTTTTTGATTGTTTGGAAGCTCTTCATCATCATTTTCTGAAAGATTTTTTCTAAAAAGTTTTTGTTCTTCAACACCATAAAAAATATCGCTATCCATCTCAAACCAAACTTTTTTACCTGATAATTTAAGCTTATTAGTATCATTTTTTTTCAAGATTAATTCTGAGTAGTATTCTACATCATGTGTCCGAGGATTTACTGTAAAATTAGCCGACTCTCCTGGTTGCAGAGTATACTTACCAAGATTTTGTGCCCATAGATTAAAGAAAAAAATAGCCGCCAAAACTACAACAAGTGTTAAACTACAACCTAAATTCCAATTTGATTTTCTCTTCAAGTTCATTTGTAACTCTCCTTATAGTCATTAATTCCGTCTTGAATCATCTTAGCATCTCCTGGATTATCTCCATAATTTCCATTAATAATGTTCTCTAAATATTTCAAAGGATTCTTATCTGACCATCCCTGAGCCACTCCTGCCCCAACTCTCAAATATGCATCACTCGATTCTAAGTAACCTTTACCAAAATAGACAAAGAGATAATTTCCCAAATAATCAGACTTTATCCCTTGTTTCCACTGGCGTCTCCAGAGTGAGAACGGATAATCTTCTCTGTATGTTCGGTTTTTTAAGTCTAGCGGTTTATTAGAATTAACCAAATCTATAAATGTTCCATTGTCCCCAATCTCATTTCCTATAGCAATCGTATTATCGACTCTTCCAATATTCCTCAAACGCTTCTCTGTTATTATAAAACAAATAATCTTCATAAGTTTTCACAATTAAATCAGCTTTTTTATTCAAATCTCCATTACTATTTTTAATTTTCTGATCTTTTTCCTTAAATTTCTCTGGATTAGCTCTATTGGTAGCCTCCGCTTTCAATTTTTCTGTTACAACTTTAGGAAATTGTATTTGAGGATGGTGATGTACATAAGATTCTAAAATTTGAAACTCCTTATCGCTAAGTTCTTTTCCATTTTCTAACTTATCTAAGATTTTCTGGTATTCTTTATGCAAATCCTTAGCTTTCTTAGAAGAATCATATTTTGCACTCTCAATCTTCACATCCTTCATTTTCTGTACCCAGCTCATGTCCACACCGTCCGCATAGTAGTTACCATCGCTATCGACGAGGTATGGGGAATTTAAACAAATAGATTCCTAGTAATCACTAAAAAAGGAAACTCTGAAAATGAATAGTCCTTACGAAGTATAAAACTAAAAGAAAAAAGGGGAGTGTAAAATTGGTAACTTAAGTTTTACAAAGAAAAGAAGACACGAATTAAGCTATCAAAGTGAAAAAATAATCATTTTTCTTCATTTTACTTTTCTAGTTTCCTCTATTCACCTGTCACCTGCGCTTCAAATCTAATGTCTCTGTCTGAAATATTCGTTATTTTTATTTGTTTTGAGTTTGGAATCTCAAATTCCCAAGATTCTTTATATTGAAGAATTACACCTTTTTCTGATAAATATATACTATTATTTGTATCGTTTTCTTTTATTTTTGTTGGGATATTACTTGACGATGAGTAGATTTCGCTAATTTCTTGCTTCAAAACATCATAGTTAGTCCCTAAAAGGTTTCCTTCTCCCTTCTGCCACCATGAGGTTTTCCCAGATAATTCTAATTTCCCGCCAGAAATCTTAGATAGATATAATTTGGGGGAGAATTCTTTTTGTTTTGATGTCGGAACTTTTAAAACTATAGAATCACCTGGTTTCAATGTATAATTCGAATTTTTGATATACAAATAAATACAACATATAAATATGATTGTTACAACAACCACCACTCCTGAACATCCTAGATTCCATTTATTAAGTTGTTCTCTCTTGTTAATCACTTATTATTCTCCTCGTATGAATCTATACCATCTTGGATTGCAGAAGCGTCTCCTTCATGAATAGATAAAATATCATCAGCTAGATTATTAGATACTTCCTTTATATCTATCCATGATTTTTTTAATTCAACATTAAGATTATCCTCAATAGTATCTTTTATCTTGCTATCAACATCCTTCCAATCTTTATCTTTTATTAACTCCTTTCTCTTCCTCCAGTATTCTTCAAAAGCTTCTTTACTATTATAAAATAGATAATCTTCATAAGCTTTGACGATTAAGTCTACTTTTTTTAGAAGTTTTATTGCTCTTTTTTATTGTTCGAAATCTCTTTATCATCATACCATTTTGGAGCTCTATCTATTCTGCAAAATTTCGTTCTCTTTCCTTCTTCTACGCTGACCCGACCACCTGATAAACTGCAACAATACTATCATACGAAGAATTAAATAGACCAAACGAAGGATTTTCATCTTTCTAAGCGCTGATAAGAAGTTTTTCCTTGCATTCCCCACTTCTTGGCCTAACTGTTCAACCGTCTTACCTGTTTCCTCTTTAATAGCAACTGCATTCTTTGAAATCAAATAATAATTTTGTTCTAAACTGCTGATATAGGCTTTGGAAATTGGATCGTCTAAGAAAAAATATACTCTATCAGCATACTCATCCTGAGACAGCGTATAGTATACTTCAGCTTCACTCTCCCATTTTTTAGGAAAACTAGTTATTCTAATATTCCCATAGTCTAAATGCATCATTCCAACTAAAACGTCATTAGTCCATTCTTCCGCATAGTGGTATAATTTCATTTTCTTATCTACCATTGGCCAAACCATAACATACCGACTATGCATGAATTCCTTAGTCAATGCAGAGTTACTTGCCAAACTGGTCGCACCAATCTCATATACTGACCAAATAAGAACTATGAGCATCAAGACAGCTTGAGTTGGTTTGTTTTTATAATAGTTTCTTATTCTTTTTAACACTTTACTCTCCAACTGCGGGATTGGGGTTGTTTAAATCCTTTTTTTGAAATTTTGACTAGCATTCGCCACTAGATTCTCTCTTGCATATCCGAAAGCAACAAGCTGATTGTTACTATCAGAGCAAATTAGTCTCGTTACCAAACAATTGCAACAACTGAGGCCTAGTTTACGGTTCTTAAATCTACCTATCCACCACTTGAGCTTCAAAGTGCGCCGGTTTGTCGTCTACATTGGTGATCGTGATCGTATAGGGAGTTTCTTCTGTCACCCCAAATACTTCCTTTATTCCCCCTTGAACCACTATTCCATCACTTTCTAAATAGATACTTTTACTCTTATCATTCGGTAAGCCTTTGCGCTCTGTTCCATCTTTGGAAATAATAATTTCAGTTATTGACTGCTTATCGACATTATAAACTGTATTACTACCTTTCATACCCCATCCTTTTCGGCCCGATAGTTTTACTTTAGCATCATCCTTTTTTTCTAAAATCAATTCCGAATTATACTCGATCTGCTCTGTTTTAGAAAAAACTTTCAATTCAACACTTTGACCTGGTTGCAGAGTGTACTTACCAGCATTTAAAACCACACAAATAAAAACTGCCGCAAACGAACCATACAACAATCCGATGATCATTCTTGAGAGACTGCTTTTAAAGTGCCGTAAAAGTAGAAATAAAGACACAATAAATAACACGGGTGTTAGCATTTTAGTTTTCCTCTCTCATCACTATTAAAATCCAGAAGAACTGTGGCCCTCAATCCCTCCTTAAAAGAGAGTATATTTTCCAACCCAAAAGAAAGCAGACCAAAGCTATCGAATAGTAGAAAATTTTCTGAAGCAAATGATTTAAAACTATCTTTCTCATCTGATTCACAACTGTATATAACTGATTCATCGCATTGTCCGAGCGTTGTTCCCAAACAATTACTGAAGTTCCCGTCCTACTTTCGATAATCGTATTATTATCGGCTACCAATTTCCAGTATTCTCCAGCATAACTAAGTTGCTTCTCCTCATGAATCCAACTAATTTCAACACGCTTGTTTCCCTGTAATCTATTGTTATAACTGAATAATACCTCACCATCTTTAGATAAAATCTTACTTTCAATTTGATTATCGTTATCAATAACATAACTAATTCCTATGTTTTGACCGTTCTCTTTCGATTTTTCTAAGTGAATATGTCTATCAATACCATTCCAATACGTTTCATATTTATCTTGAATCAATTCAATCATACTGCTTTTAACTTCCATATTAGAAAATGAATAATATTGATAGATTGGCTTAACGATAAACAATACAATGTAAAAAAGAAAAAATAGGGAAAAAAGGATATACTTACTTTTCTTTCTCATTTAATTCTCCAAAGTGACTCCTTTTTTACAAAATGTTCTTAAGAACTCTGTCATGGCAAGCTGCCTTTATAAAACTATTACCTCGTCGTTCCATTTGTTATTCTGTTCTCCATATATCCTTAACTGTCACTTCTCCCCAATTATCTAGGCTAAAACGACTGGCATATATGGAAGTCCAGTCTGCCAAGACTTTGTGACGGAGTATTTCATCTGCTTCCCTGCGAATCTCATCGGCAGTCTTTCCATGCTCCGTTAGAAAGGCTTCTACTTGAGACTGATGATAATATCTCACGCTTTTCTCATCGTGATACCACATAAATCGTTCTAATTGCTGATTGTTTACATCGTACAGGTAATCTACATTTATGGTTGTCTCTGTATCTGGCAGTCTCAAACGCATCTCTATCCCAACTTTCGTCATCTCCTGAAATCCAAAATAAAAATAATAACCTAGAGATTGAATAGTATTTGGTAAGTCTACACTTTTATAATCAATAGAATGAATAGAAATTTCTTGAGAATCGTTGTCCACAAATTTTAAACTTTTTAACTTATAAAAAGCTCGTCCTTTCCAGAGAAATGTATAATTGTGATAATCACTTTCTTCGTAGTATATTTCATCAAAAATATTATGAACTCTCTGATATTTATAGTACTGAAAACCAGAGAAAGATAATAATAGAACTATTAGCAACGAAAAAATTACAAATTTCCTCTTCTTCATCTAATCACCTCATCTCTGTCAACTCTTGATTCCCTGTTTCAATATTTCGAATGAAATTATAAGTACTTGGGTAATTTTTTTGTAGCTTATCTACGGTATCTTTTCTAGTAAAATCCCTCAACACACCCCGTTGTTCATACAGCATTGTGTTGAGCAAGAAGCTTCTTTCTCTGGTAAACTATCCATACAAAGTCTGATACATCGTTTCCATGAAATCCTCAAGCTCTTTTTGAATAATCTTTAATAGGCGCTTTTCTTCAGCTTTGGGGATAGTCACTCTCTCATTTTTATTTTTTTCATTTGTTTGAAAATAGGCGCTAGAAACTATATCCAAGTTCTTATCCAATTCATATAGTACACTAGTTATTTTACCATCTATCTCTATTTCAAAATAAGCAGTAACCCCCCGTCCACGATACGATATTTTCAAATCGATGTCTCCTTTTATCTCGATGGAAGCAATTCCTCCATCCAAGCGAATAGCTCCATCGGGAGGAATGACATAGCCCGCTTTACGGATGTCAGGCGCATATTTCCCTGATGCCATCAAACGTTGTAAGACGGCTATATTGTCCCTCTCTTCAAAGGAGGTTTTTAATTGCATATGTTCTTGATGGTTTTGATACTGAAAGTAAAGATTCAAACCAGTAGCTAAGGCAATTACAGAACCAATAACGATCAGTATTTTTTTAAGTCCCGACATTTTTCTCACCTCCTCTATCTAAGTAATCATAGAAGTCTTGTTCATACAGCATTGCGTTGAGTAAGAAGTTACTTTCTCTAAAAATCTAACCATACAAGGTTTGATACATCTTTTTCATGAAGTCATCAATCTCGCTTTGAACACTTCTCAACAAGTAATCTTCTTCGGCTTGGGGGATAGAAACAATCTCTCTTTTCCCGTTATCATTTTGCTGAGAATAGCTGGAATCAATTAAATTCAGATTTTTATCTAAAATAAAAGCTACATGCGTTTGTTTTTCATTAATCTGTGTAATGAAAAACAACTGAAAATCCTTAGCATCCTTTTTGGGAGGGCTAATTTTCAAATGTAACTCTCCTTCAATTTCTAATGGATAAATAACTCCATCCAATCGAATAGCTCCGTCAGAAGGAATAGTATATCCTGCCTTGCGGATGTCAGACGCATATTTTCCTGATGCCATTAAATGATGAAGAACTTCAATTCTTTCATTTTTCTCAAAGGCTTCTTTTAAAGTACTAGATTGTCGGAAATGATTGTAAGCAAAATATGAAGGAATTGCTAACAGAAACAAAAACAATACGATCAACCATTTAAACTGTTTTAATTTATCTGACATTAGTTTCTTCCCTCCATATAACACTCTCTTTCAAATAAGTTTTATTATAAACTCTCACTCGTCTTCCTCGTCGTCATAAACTGGCTCGCCATGGATTTTGATGTATTCTTCATTCCTGCGGTCGTCTTCTTCCCAAACCGGGTCTCTTACATCGTCCATAAACGGAATTTCTTCCAAACTCAGCTCGTTAGCCTCTTCATAACTCATCGAAAGGATATCCTCATGCCGGTTTTTAAATTCCTCCACACTTAACCAGCTCTCTTTATCATCTTCGCTAATCTGACCATCAATAGCAGTCGCAATTTCAATGGCCATAATATAGAAGGCACGTTTATCAACAGTTAGAAGGTCAAGGTGGGTAGAAGCTAAACGTAGACAGTCTCCTTTTTCTCGATAGTCTGTTGCTGGATTGTCTTCAAAATCTAATTCAAGATTTTCATATACATGACTCCCAAATTTATTGATAATCCCTTCTTTCAACTGAACATTATTCCATCTATTATCATGCATCCACTTATTCAATTTCAAGTGAATAGTTGGGTCTGTTTTAAATGGGCGAGTATTCCCAAAATAAGAAATATCTACTGTCTTCCCATCTTTAGTATCAAACCACATTCTCTTCGCTAGTTCTAAGTAATCAAATGGAATTTCTTTGGTATAATCGCCTTTGATATATAGTCTCACTCGTCTTCCTCGTCGTCCAACTCTACCTCTCCATGGATTCGGATATACTCCTCGCGCTTCCTATCCAACTCTTCCCAGATGGGTTCGTCAATAGCGTCGATTATTTGAATTTCTTCTAAGCTCATCTCATTTGCTTCATCAAAAGTCAGAGATAAGATATCTTGGTGCTTTTCCTTGAATTCCTCGATTGTTAGCCATGTTTTCTTATCATCTTCACTAATTTTCCCATCAATCGCAGTCGCAATTTCAAGTGCCATAATATACATAGCTCGTTTATCAACTGTTAATACATCTAGATAATTCGAAGCGATTCTTAGATAAGCACCCTTTTCTCTACCGTCGCTTTCATAACTTCCTTCATAATCCAAATCAATGTTTTCATATTTTTGGGAATTGATTGCACTGCCCCCTTTTGCCTTGACATCTTTCCAACGAGAGCCACTTGCTCCCCACTTATCTAACCGTAAAGATAAATAGAAGTCATTTTGCAACATCTCATCATCCCCGACATTTGAGAAACTTATTTTTTTACCATTTCTTTCTTTAAACCACATTTTCCATGCGAGTTCTCTGTAGCCAAATGACACTTTTCTAGTATAATCGCCTTTGATATAAAGTCTCACTCGTCGTCCTCATCGTCATAAACACGTTCGCCATGGATTTTGATATATTCTTCACGAAGGCGCTCTTCTTCATCCCACAAAGGTTCCTCTACAGGTTTCAAACTTTTCAGTTCCTCCACGCTGATATCGGTTGCTTGATCGTAACTTAGTGATAAGACATCCTTGTGCAACTCCTTAAAAGTCTCTACATCCATCCAGGTTTGCTTATCATCCTCGCTAATTTTTCCATCAATTGCACCAGCCACCTCGATTGCCATGATATACATAGCACGTTTGTCTACAGTTAAAACATCTATATGAGATGTTGCGATACGTAGATAATCTCCACGTTCTCTCCACTCTGTAATGAAAGTTTTTTCAAATTCCAATTGAATATTTTCATCAGAAAACGAATTCCAAGGATCACTCTTGTCATATGGTATATGATTCCATCGTTTATCATTAAATCGCCATTTATCAAATTGAACTCCAAAAAAGAAATCATCTTGTAGCATCTCATCATCACCAACGTTTGAGTATGTAATAGGATGACCATGCCATTCCTTAAACCACATTTCCCAGAGCAACTCTCTTGTCGTAAAGGTTATTTTTTTCTTAAAATCACTTTTGATATATAGTCTCATAAATCTGAGATATCGCCTCCATGTGCTAGTATATATTCTTTTCGACGAGTGGCTTCTTCCTCCCAAAGAGGATCGTCTACCACATCCATCGTTTGAATTTCAGTCAAACTTAGTTCATTTGCTTCTTCAAAAGTTAGAGATAGAATAGCCTCGTGCTTTTTCCTAAACTCCTCGACTGTTAGCCATGTCTTCTTATTATCCTCGCTAATTTGCCCATCAATCACCTTTGCAATCTCAAGCGCCATAATGTACATAGCTCGTTTATCAACTGTCAAAACTTCTAGATGGGTGGTTAAAATACGGAGATAGTCTCCCTTTTCATTATAATCCGTAGCAAATGCATCTTCAAAATTAATTTCAATACTTTCCTTAATATGTGAAAAGAGTCTTCGTACCCCTTCCTTTAGGGGGACACTAGACCATCTCTTATCGGCAGTGCCTTTCCTCAAGGATAAATTTGAGAAAAAATCTTCTTGTAATGCATCATTGTTCCCAGCATTTGAGTAAGAAATTTGCTCATCTTCTGGAAACCACATTTTACCAGCTAGTTCTAAATAACCATAAGGTACTCTTTTTGTATAATCACCTTTTATATATAGTCTCACTCGTCTTCCTCATCGTCATAAACACGTTTGCCGTGGATTTTAATGTATTCTTCCCATCCTCTGTGTAATTCATCCCAAAGTGGTTCATCAACCGCCTCCATAACCTCCAGTTCCTCCAAACTAATATTGACCGCTTCATCGTAGGTCAAGTTCAGCAAGTCTGCATGTTTCGTTTTGAATTCTTCAATATTCAGCCATGTTTCTTTGTCGTCTTCGCTGATTTGGCCGTCAATGGCAGTCGCAATTTCAATGGCCATAATATACATAGCACGCTTATCAACTGTTAAAATATCTAGATGAGTGGAAATAATTCGCAAATAATCACCTTTCTCACGCCCATCGCTTTCATAAGAATTTTCTAGTTCCAATGTCAAGTTTTCATATTCAAATGTCTTCCAAGGGTTTATATTTGTATTAAAATTTGCTCTCTCCCAACGTTCGTCATTATATTTAAATTTATCCAACCGTAAATTCAAATGTAAATCTTCATCCCAAGCATAGGAAAAATCGAGTAGAATTCCTTTTCGCTCTTTGAACCACATCTTTTGAGCTATTTCTTTAAATTCTTCATAAAAATCAGTCTTGGTGTAATCACCTTTAAGATATAGTCTCACTCATCTTCCTCATCATCATAAACACGTTCGCCGTGGATTTTGATGTATTCCTCGCGTTTCCTATCCAATTCTTCCCAGATGGGATCGTCAATAGCGTCAATCGTCTGAATTTCTTCCAAACTTATCTCATTTGCTTCATCAAAAGTTAGAGATAAGATATCTTGGTGCTTTTCCTTGAATTCCTCGACTGTTAACCATTTTTTCTTATCATCTTCACTAATTTGTCCATTAAAGATTGTGGCAATCTCAATGGCCATGATATAGAACGCTCTTTTATCAAGTGTGAGAAGTTCAAGATGGGTAGAGGCCAAACGTAAACAGTCTCCATTTTCGCGAAAATCTGTTACATAAGCATCTTCATAATCTAAATTTAGTTCTTCATCAATTTGTGAAAAAAAGCGATATTTTATCCCTTCTTGTATCGGAACATGCAACCAACGTTCATCATAATCCTGTTTATCTAGTTTTAGATGAATGGCTATATCATTCCTATCTCTGATTTGAAGAAAACCAGAATAAGAGAGAGGGATGCCTTCTCCTTGATAATTTTCAAACCACATTCTCTTCGCTAGTTCTAAATAGTCAAACGGAATTTCTTTAGTAAAATCGCCTTTTATATAAAGTTTCATAATTCTTTTCTCCTTAATTCACCATTTCCTGGTAACCCTTCCATAACCTTTCGATTATTTCCTCTTTGACACTTTTCGTTTGATTTTTTATATCACCAGTTTTATTTACCCAATTCCTGATATAATCTTTTCCCGTAATTTCATTAATATTTAAGTGTCTATTAATATCATATCCCGATTTCCCACTCCCCGATTGAACTTGGATTTTCCCACTATCTGGCTCCGCATCAACTCGAATATTATCAACTTTTTTACCGTTAACTCGTCCAGAAATCTTTTTTCCAAAAGACTTACTCGTAGGTTTATTGGCCTTCCAACTATCGTAGTTGCTAGAATAATTAACCTGAATTTTGCCATTTAGTAAGGCCGTATTTGTAATAGCTGATAAGCTAGTTACTGCTCCACTAGATATCAGTACATTTCCATATTGTACCACTGATACAGATACTGCGGTACCAACTACGAGACTTCCTCCCATTGTTGGTGGACTAGCCATGATACTCAATGTTTCGAGAGCGCCACTCGCAAAGTAAACTCCTAAACCAGAGAATATTTGAGCTACTCCACTCCAAAATTCGACTGAATTTGCTTCAAAGTTTTGGGCTTTTAGTTCATCAAGCTTTTTGTTAACCAAATGAGTATAGTCAGCATCGTATTTCCCATTTTTTAAAACGACATAGCCTTGTTCCAAGGAATGAATTTCAATGATATTCCCTGTTTCATCAATCTTAAGAGTGTGATTGTAGTCGTCAATTATTTTATCCCATTCGGACTTGTCGTGACCTTTCAGGCGCTTCTTTAATTCGGCACGATAGTAGGCATCACCATCGTCCGATAGCATCATATCCCTAGAAGCTTTATTGATGGCACGAGTTTCCGAGTCTTGAAAATCTCTTTTGGCATGCGAAACAATCTTCACATCCTTCATCTTTTGCACCCAGCTCATGTCTACACCGTCCGCATAGTAGTTACCATCGCTATCGACAATGACTTTACTTAGTTGCGTAGCTCCTTGAATCGCTAACCCAAGGACTTCTAGACTATCGCTGAAATACTGGGAAACCTCTGAGACAAAAAATTCTAGTTTTTCAATCTTGTCATCCAAATCCTGAATCCCTGACTCGATTTGAGACTTGGTATTGTAGAGGATGGTCTTCTCAGAGAAGGCTTTCCCCCAATTGAGACTAAAGAAATCTTTGATTTGATTTAACCAATTCTCCCTCGCTTGAATCTGAGCTTCTACGATAGCTAACTGCTCTTCCCTCAATTTTTTCAGTTCCTTAAGTTGGTCCTGTCAGCTCACCTGAGTCTAATATAACAAACTATCCATACAAAGTCTGATACATCTTTTTCATGAAAGACTCAAGCTCTTTTTGAACAATCTTTAATAGGCGCTCTTCTTCGGATTGAGAGATGTTCACACTCTCTTTTATATTTTTTTCATTAAATTGAAAGTAGCTGCTAGAAACTATATCAAAGTTCTTATCCAATTCATATAGTACGCTAGTTATTTTACCATCTATCTCTATTCTAAAATAAACAGTAACCCCATTCCGTCCCGGATTTGAGATATCCAAATCGATGTCTCCTTTTATCTCTATGGAGTCAATTCCTCCATCCAAGCGAATAGCTCCATCGGGAGGAACGACATAGCCCGCTTTACGGATGTCAGACGCATATTTTTCTGATGCCATCAAACGTTGTAAGACGACTATATTGTCCCTCTCTTCAAAAGAGGTTTTTAACTGCATATATTCTTGGTGGTTTTGATACTGAAAATAAAGATTCAAGCCAGTAGCTAAGGCAATTACAGAAGCAATCACGATTAGTATTTTTTTAAGTCCCGACATTTTTCTCACCCCCTCTATCTAAGTAATCATAGAAGTCTTGTTTCCAACCCTCTTCCTTGTCATTAGGATTCCCAATAAAAATATTGAGATCAAAACCATACTTAATAAAGTTGCCTCCTATCGTGTTATTTTCAACAAGAGTTTCAACCATTAGTTTACCGTTAGCTTTATCCCCATTTCCCATCACAGTATAGAATTCCTCAACACGATTTATCCGGTTTGTTTGTATACTATGATTGTAATCTGCTTGAACCTTAAACACATCTTTTGTTTCTACATCTTTAGAAATCATTCTTTCGTAAGAAGTAATAGCATCTAAATCTGAATTAAAATCTGCATCATCATATCTCCCTGAATCAATGTCTCCTTTGAAGGAACTTTCATACTTTTCAGTATTTACAGAGAGATCTCCAATACGAGTTGAATTTCCAATTGTACTAATAATGTGGGCACTTAATCCCTTCCAGCCATCTAGCTTCGATAAGTCTCTATCACCCCAAGATAACTCAGTAAAACTAGCAATTTGAATAGCTTCATGAGCCAAATCTTTACTATAATTATATTTATACTGGTCACTAATCCCTCGTTTAAATATCTTTACCTCTCTTTCAGATAAAGAATACGTATTTATCAAAATATCATCTAAATCACTTGTATTTTTGGCATCAATAACTCCCGCAAGACCTCTCCAGGTTGCCCTTACACCATAGACTGGAGATGCAACTAGTCTATTGTACTCATAGATAACTTTTTCATTAGTCCATCCTTCTTGTTTTGCCTTTTTCAAAATTCCCTGCTGGAGCTTATAAAGTACATTTGCCGTAGATTCATCTAGATTGTAAGATGAGATTAAATCTTCCACAATTTTTTTCTTATCTTTTTCAGCCTGAGTAACTGAGATATCCTTATCAAGCTTATGCGACTCAATCTTCACATCCTTCATCTTTTGCACCCAGCTCATGTCTACACCGTCCGCATAGTAGTTACCATCGCTATCGACAATGACTTTACTTAGTTGCGTAGCTCCTTGAATCGCTAACCCAAGGACTTCTAGACTATCGCTGAAATACTGGGAAACCTCTGAGACAAAAAATTCTAGTTTTTCAATCTTGTCATCCAAATCCTGAATCCCTGACTCGATTTGAGACTTGGTATTGTAGAGGATGGTCTTCTCAGAGAAGGCTTTCCCCCAATTGAGACTAAAGAAATCTTTGATTTGATTTAACCAATTCTCCCTCGCTTGAATCTGAGCTTCTACGATAGCTAACTGCTCTTCCCTCAATTTTTTCAGTTCCTTGAGCTGGTCCAGGTCCAAATCACCATATCCTGAGACCTGAGCATCTGCATTTTTGTAGGAGGTCAACTCTAGTTGGATATCATCTATCGCTGCTTGTAACTTCTTGATGCTGGGGATGATAATCTCTGTAAAGAGACCCTTCCCAGCTGTGTAGGCTGCTCCTGTCAGCTCACCTGAGTCTAAAGAGGAGATTAAGTGGTCACATCCGCTGGATAAGCGGTCCGTGACTTCATTTGCGACTTGGAGATTGTTAGTCATGGCCTGAATCAATTCTTGGGATTCTTGTGCGCTGTATTTTACTCCCATGGTAGCCGATTCCTTTCTGATATCAGTTCTTCTCTAGCTTCATCGAAAGTTCGACGAGCCTTCTTCGTTTGTTTTCCCAATTCATCCAGTTCCTCATCTACATAAGAGTTGATCTGTCGTTGAATGGTTCTATTATCACTTTCGATTTGCTCTATCACCTGACGAGAACTGGGCGAGAGAGCCAATAGAGTCGCCATACGATGGTGGATGCTCTGGATTTCTGAGTGAAAGTGAGTTAGCTGCTGTTCATATTGTCTTTTTAGAGTCTGGAGATTTTCTTCCTTATCGTCAATCTTGACAATTTCTCGCCAAAGTTTGTAGCGTTTTTCTTCGTTCTTATCAGCCATTTTTAATGTTCCCATCTCTTAGCCAGCTCTACGTCGCGTTTTTCAATCTTATGAGCAATTTCTGGAAACTTATTTGCTTGGGTCAAAACAGCTGAACTAAAATCACTGACCGCCTGAAGCATTTGATTGCAGGCCTGACGTCCAGCTTCCATCCCAGCAATTTCAGAAGTATATGAAAATTCTACTTGCTGATTTTGCTTCTTGCTCGTGTCATACCCGACCAATTCATTAATAGCTGCCTCTGCTGCTATCGTGCTAGATTTTATCTTTCCACCCATACTTCAAACTCCCTTTATTCATTGTATATTGACCATATCATAACACAAAAATAGTACGATTTCAAAACAAACCCTAAGGGCAAGTGAGCTCATCTCCTTAGAGTAAACTCTATAGCTCAGTGAATGAGTTTGACAAAGACGCCACTAGTCATTTTGGAAACCCGTTTTTTGATGCCTTATAGTTTGAGTAGTCTTATTAGCAAGGCTTGTTCACCTCTCGTGAGAAACAGAAAAAGACAAGCCCTAGAAAAATTCCTAGGGCTTGTCTTATGTGTCAAAATGAGCTACGTTTTAACTGACTCCTACAACTCTGTCCGATTTTCAATGGCTCGTAAGAGTGTGACTTCGTCCGCATACTCGATATCAGCTCCCACGGCTAGTCCTCGTGCTAGGCGAGTGACCTTGATACCAGCTGGCTTGAGGAGACGAGAGAGATACATCGATGTCGCTTCTCCATCCGCTGTCGCATTGGTTGCTACGATCACCTCTGAAACCTCACTATCCATGAGACGGGTCATGAGACTCTTGAGGTTGATATCGTCTGGGCTGATGCCATTCATAGGAGAAATAAGGCCGTGCAAGACATGATAGAGTCCATGGTATTCTTGGATATTTTCCATAGCAGCCACATCGCGACTATCCTCTAGCACCAAGATGGTTGTCTGGTCTCGAGTCGAATCCGTACAGATAGAGCAAGGGTCATCATCCGTCAGGCGACCACAGATGGAACAATAGGTCAATTCCCGTTTAGCAGACAGGAGATTTTTGGCAAATTCATTGACATCGTCATCGGACATTCCAATGGTATAGAAGGCGAGGCGGGTAGCCGTTTTGATCCCGATACCTGGTAACTTTGAATAGCTATCAATCAGCTTGGCAATAGGTGTTGGATACAGCATAAGTTCCTTTCTAATTCATTGGATGGTGTTGGTGATAAAGATTGATAATGTCGCGTGCAATCGAAGGTCCGACACCGTTTGTAAGGTTGGTGTTATGAGGAAAGACGACTGCGACCGCGATTTGAGGATTTTCGGTTGGTGCATAGGCGACTGCGTTGGTATTATTGGCTTTTTGACCGCCATTAACGTAACTTTCGGCAGTACCCGTTTTCCCGCTGATGGAAACGGCTGCGCCATTTGAAAAGGCACGACCAGTTGTCAGAGCACTCGTTCCATGCGAAACTTGATAGAAACCTTGCTGCAAGATAGCCATATCTGATTCTGAGATATTGACCTTGTTTAGTTCCTTAGTGGCTGTTTCTTGAACCAGACTGCCTAAGCCACCTTGGTCATTGTTTCCATAAACCCCTTCAACGATGTGAGGAGCTAAACGTACGCCATTGTTTGCAATGGTTGCGACATACTGGGCTAACTGCATCGGTGTGTAGTTGTCAAACTGACCAAAGGAATTATTGATATAGTTCCCCAAATCAAATTCTTTCGGCGTAAATCCTGTGGATTCATCTGGGAGGTCAATCCCCGTTGAAGCTCCGAGTCCATATTCCCCAAAGGTTGACCGCAATTTGCCCATTGCAGTCTCTAACTGTCCCGTTGCGGCCACCATGTTTGGTGTGTAGGTCTGTCCCATGATTCCTAGAGCAGTTTGAACCATGTAAGTATTAGAAGAGTACTCTAGAGCCTCAACTGCTGTGATCGGGAAAGAGCCATAGGACAAGGTATACCATGAATTGATAGGGGCCGAACCTTGGAAAACAATCGGCTGGTCTGTCAAGGTTTGATTGCCTGACAAGACTCCATTTTCCCAACCAGAGCTGATGGTCGCTGCCTTAACAACAGATCCTGGCACAAAGACGTTGGTTATTGTTCCAAGCGAATCTGAACTTAATTTACCGGATTCGACATCATGCTTGACACCCGACATGGCCAAAACTGCACCGGTTTTAGGATTAAGAGCTACAGCGTAGACTCCTTCAGAGTATTTGGCTCCGCCATTGCCCAACTCTGAGTTGAAGTAGCTCTTGAGTAGGTCATCCACACCATCCTGGAAAGCTAGGTCAACCGTTAACTTGATATTGTTTCCTTTGCTTCCTTCTTCGACATTTTCCGCACTTTCCATATTTCCGTGTTTGTCGAGGTGGATTTCCTTGACGGAGCGTTTGCCTTGAAGAACATCTTCATATTGCTTTTCAAGATAGGAAGTTCCCACTCGGTCATTGAGAGAATACCCTTTTTTGAGATAAGCATCAACTTCCTCAGCTGGAAGTCCTGACTTTTCATTTGAAACGCTACCAACTATTGTTGATAAAGAAGTGTCCAAGACTTTACGATCCCATGAGGTTGAAATACTAATCCCTGGTAATTCCTTGGACGCTGATGCAACGAGAGCAACTTGGGTATCATCTAAGGCGTCCGTAGAAATGGTTCCCGTTGCAAAATTTTCAACGGCATTGAGCTGACTAAAGAGATAGATTTCCTTTTTCTGGTCATCTGTATAATTAAGTTGACTCACGTCAATGCTTTCAACCGCATTATTGTAAAGTGTCGCTTCCGATAAGCGGTTCCCATCTGAATCCAGGCGTTTATCGCTTGGCAAGGATTCGACTGTTTTTTTGTAAATATCCTGG
This sequence comes from Streptococcus oralis, assembly GCA_963515155.1. Lineage (GTDB taxonomy): Bacteria > Bacillota > Bacilli > Lactobacillales > Streptococcaceae > Streptococcus > Streptococcus oralis_CW. The sequence continues at coordinate 163,729 of CAUPXG010000002.1, forward strand.
TCCGCCAAGTAGTAGTCTGCAATCTGTCGATCAGTCAGATCAGGGGAAGTTACATTTACATATGTGAGAAGTTTCTTGGCTGTCTCCTTCAATTCAGTTGCTGTCATTTTATTGTTTCGTGTGAAAGAAACAACTTGCTTGACAGTATTTTCTACCAAGGGTTTCCCTGCCGCATCATAGATCTGTCCACGAGCTGAACTGGTTGTTACCCTTGTTTGGCTGGCTGAGGCCAATTTTGTTTCATAGAAATCTTTATTGAGCACCTGCATGTATAACAAACGACCAATAATGGCCATAAAGAGCAGGATGACAATCGCAAATAATAAATTAAGCCGAATCGGAATCGAATGGCTATTAAATTTTCTCATACAGCTAAGACTCTTTTCTAGAAAAATTTCTGATTTTTACCCTTATTTCCCCTAAAATAATAGAGCAAACAGGTAAAGCTCAGTACATTTCATTGTACCATATTTTACGGAGAAACTCTTGGAAAAGTCGAAGCATTTTTTGACTTTTAACTGAAAATGCCTTTTTATTTGGTTATCCTATTTTCTATGATATAATGATAGTAATAGTTAGGAAAGCGTTAACCTTTAAGACTTTGACTCATAAAAAGGAGCCTCATGAACAAGCCAGATATCGCAACCATAATCGACCTCCATTTTGAAGAATTAACCGAGCTCGAGCAAGAAATCGCTCGCTATTTTTTGCAAGCTGAAACGATCCAAGATGATCTCTCTTCTCAGCAAGTTACCCAGAAATTACATATCTCCCAAGCAGCCTTGACCCGCTTTGCCAAAAAGTGTGGTTTTACAGGCTACCGAGAATTCGTCTTTCAATACCAGCACCAGGCTAGTAAACCGGACACTCATTCGCACAAACACAGTCCTTTAACCAAACGTGTTTTGCGAAGCTACAGTATCATGCGAGAACAAACACAGGATTTGATTGACGAAGAACAACTGGAACGCGTCGCCCAATTAATCGATGACGCAGAACGAGTTTACTTCTTTGGGACGGGAAGTTCTGGTCTGATTGCCCGTGAGATGAAACTGCGCTTTATGCGACTAGGTGTTGTCTGTGAAGCTTTGACCGATCAGGATGGCTTTGCATGGACGACCAGTATCATGGATGAAAACTGTCTGGTACTTGGCTTTTCCCTATCAGGAACTACCCAATCCGTCCTCGATAGTTTGTTGGATGCCAAGGAAATGGGTGCCAAGACCATTTTATTTACCAGCGCTCCAAACAAAAACAGTCAGGCCTACACCGAAACGGTCCTTGTGGCAAGCCATAGTCAATCTTCTTACATCCAGCGTATTTCCGCTCAACTCCCTATGCTCATTTTAATAGATTTGATTTATGCCTACTTTTTAGAAATCAATCGCGAGAGCAAGGAAAAAATCTTTAACAGCTATTGGGAAAATAAAAAGCTCAACGGCTATCGTAGACAAAAACGTGTTAGAAAATCTCTTCAAACCACGTCAGCTACACCTTGCCGTAGGTATAGGTAACTGACTTCGTCAGTTTTATCTGCAACCTCAAAGCTGTGCTTTGAGCAACCTACGGTTAGCTTCCTACTTTGCTCTTTGATTTTCATTGAGTATAAAATGATAATAGGCTCATAGGTAGTCTTTCCAATCTTTCTCTTTGTTCTAATGCCTTTTTTATCTGGGCTTTTCAATTCTTCCATAAATTCTCCTTATCGTTTTTGAATGTTTGACAACAAAAAAAGGAAGTATCGGCTATTTGCTACTTTTACTTCCTCTCTACAATTTTATTTAATCGTTTTACTTTAACAAACTGAGATTTAGATTTTAACCCTTACAGAAAATAAAATGAGCTATTCTTCAGAAGCACGTTCTATAATATCATAGTTTAATGCAGAGTGTAGCGATGTAGTCATTTCCATAACGTGATAATCGATGTCTTTTGTCACATGATTCATAAAAATCGATCATAGCGAGACCATTTTTTAGTTGTCCTCTAATCTGATTTTCTAAGGTATGGCTAAATTCATATCCATATTCTGGATTGATGGTGATTTTGCCTTCCTCTTCAAGCTCTCTTGAATTAAAAGGGATTGAAAACTTTAACAGTAATTCCTCATCGGGTTTGTCCCATACAGTGTCAGCATCATACATGTAGATCCAGGGATTCATAAATCCGACCATTAAGAGTCCACCCTTTTTCAATACGCGAGAGGCTTCTTTATACATGTTTTCTAAATCCTCTATGTATACATTTGAAACCGGATTAAAAACAATATCAAAAGTTTCATTTTCAAATGGAAATGGTTTTGTCATATCACCTTGAACGGTATTGATTTTTAAGCCTTCTCGTTTTGCAACCATTTCATCTCTTTCTAATTGTGATTTAGAAAAATCCATGATGGTGACATCATAACCTTTTGCAGCAAAAACGGGACCCTGCTGTCCACCACCACAAGCTAACCCTAATATCTTTTTTCCCTTGGCTTTTTCAAACCATTCTGTGGGGACTTTTTCCCCAACAGTTAAGGCAACAGAAATTGGATGCTTTCTAACTTCTTCTAATTCTTCCTGTGTCAATGGCTCAGTGTAGTCATTTTTTACATTATTCCATCTATCTTCATTTAATTTTATATAATTATTCATCTTATAGTCTCCTCGTCTTTTATATGATTTCGATTTCAGGTGAATAGGTTGCCATTAAAGTTTTTTCACCTCTACAAATTCTAATTTTTCAATTTTTCGTCCACCTCATTATATCATTTTTCCACATTTTCTCATTTACTCAAACTAAACACTAGTTGAATTGATGATAGAATTGCTCTCGCTTCAACCTTTCATACAAGATGCTTATTTTCTCCTAGTTTCTCACAATTACCTCCTTTGGCTCAAATTTTACAATAAAAAAAGAATTAAGCAAAACAGTTTTCACTCAAATAGTGATTCAGTGTTTTTCTTAATTCTATAATTCCAAACTTGGATTGTTTTGTCTTGATACTCTTCGAAAATCAAATTCAAACCACGTCAGCTTCACCTTGCCGTACTCAAGTACTGCCTACGGCTAGCTTCCTACTTTGCTCTTTGATTTTCATTGAGTATAAAATGATAATAGGCTCCCAACATCCCTGCTGTATTTTGGTGATGGGCAAATTCTAATCTTGTTTTTTCAGCTAGACTTGGTACCAAGGCCGTCTTCAAGGCTGTGCGGATCTTCGGTTTGAGGATAGCCTCTTGTCCCATGATACCGCCACCGAGAATGACTACTTCTGGATTGGCAACGTAGCAAATATTTGCCAGACCTTTCCCAAGGTAATCTACCATGCGGTCAATGCCAGCCATACAGATCTTGTTTCCTTCGGTAGCTTCCTTGAAAATGCGTCGGCCATTCCACTGATCAACTGGATCGCCATGAGCTGCTGCCACATATTCTACCAAGGCTGTCGTAGAAGCCAAGTCTTGGAAAGCTCCATCCTGCATATGCATATAGCCAACTTCACAGGCTGAATTGCTAAATCCATGAAAGACTTTCCCATCCATAATCAAGCAACCACCGATACCTGTTCCAATGGTCAAGCAAAGAGTGACACTCGCTCCCTTGCCTGAACCAGATACTGCCTCAGCAAGACCTGCACAGTTGACATCATTTTCAATTTCACAAGGAATCGCAAAGCTCGTCTCGATTTCCTTCTTGAACTGGGTTCCTGCGTAGTTAGGAATTTGAGGACCAGCATAGAAAATCTCACCCTTATCTGGATCCACCATTCCTGCAGAAGAAATGGCAACACCTGCTACTGGACCTTTTTCTAAATAGCTGGCTACGATATCTTTGGTCTTTTGTAAGATATGGGGACCACCCTTATATGCCTCAGTTGGCATTTCATGCGATTCAACAAGTTGGCCTTCTTGGTCAATCAAACCATATTTGATGTTGGTTCCGCCAATATCAATTGCAACGTAGTGTGTCATAAATACCTCCTTATGGATTAGAGGAAGCGCTCCTTGGTTTCACGAATCAATTGCGCTGCTGCTTCTACAACTGGACGATCTTCTTCGGTTACTGGTGTCAATGGTGAACGAACTGAACCAATGTTCAAACCTTCATTGATTTTCAAAACTTCTTTAATCACACAGTACATATTTCCATGTGCAGCAGTCAATTTACCAATGATTGCATTGATAGCGTATTGCAATTCACGAGCTGTTTCCAAGTCTTTCTCAGCAATCAACTCATTGAGTTTCAAGAAGAGTTCTGGCATAGCACCATATGTACCACCGATACCAGCTTTAGCACCCATGAGGCGTCCACTTAGGAACTGTTCATCTGGACCGTTAAAGACGATGCGATCATCACCACCAAGGCTAACGAATGTTTGAATATCTTGAACTGCCATTGAAGAGTTTTTAACACCGATAACACGAGGGTTCTTCAACATTTCAGTGTAAAGACTTGGAGTCAAAGCAACACCTGCCAATTGAGGAATGTTGTAGATAACATAGTCTGTATTTGGTGCTGCAGCACTAATGTCGTTCCAGTATTTAGCAACTGAATACTCAGGCAAGCGGAAGTAAATTGGTGGGATTGTTGCAATAGCATCTACTCCCAAGCTTTCCGCATGACGAGCAAGTTCCATACTGTCTTTGGTATTGTTGCAAGCTACGTGAGCGATGATAGTCAATTTGCCCTTGGCAACTGCCATGACTTCTTCCAAAATCAACTTGCGATCTGCCACACTTTGGTAGATACATTCACCAGAAGAACCGTTGACATAGAGGCCTTGAACTCCCTTATCAATGAAGTATTGAACCAAGGCACGCGTACGCTCTGGACTGACTTCTCCTTGATCATCATAACATGCGTAGAAGGCTGGAATGACACCTTCGTATTTTTTCAAATCTGACATAGATTTTCTCCTAAGATTTCTTTTTTTCTGCTGAGAGCAGTTCTATTTTTTACAAGTTTAGTATACACCTTGTGAAAACCGCTTTCAATATCTTGTATACACTTAGATTTTAGTTTCTACTTGTATTTTAGAAACTGTAACGATTGAAAGTAGTTTCAGGGACGAGCCATCCTACTGGTATTTGGCGAAAATTTTCTCCATCAATCCTGCTTGGAGAAAGACTAGCAAACCAAAACCAAAGAGGATAAAGGCCGATCCACCCAAAAGGAGAGTGAAGGCGGATAGATAAAGAACCATCACAATGAGAAAGAGAATGGCTAACATGAGGAAGAACCATGGAAAGTTAAAACTTGCCAAGATAAGCCCTTTTTGCAGCACTTCTTTCCAAGGCAAATCATAGCGTGCAGCGATGGGATAACTAGCCAGCATCACCAGAGTGAGGAAGATGAGAATCCCCAAACAAATAGCTTTCACAATCTGGAAAGGCAAAGCTGTCTGTCCCCAGAAAAGATAGAGATCTAGAAAGCTTAATGATACAATGCCCAACTCTAACAGCCCCAACTGAAGCCCCAGTTTCAGATTTTGCTTGAAAGCTCTCAGATAAGTTCTAAATACTGGTACCCGTCTGCTTCTCTTAATCTCAAACATGGTTTCATAGAGGCTGATTTTCGCCACTCCAATCGTCACGATGGGCAAACAAGAGACGACAAAAAGAAGATTGACTGTGACGATATCCAAGACCTTCTCACTGAAACGCATGAGAAAATTATCTGTATCAAATGCTGCCTTGATAAGACTTACTCCTTTTTGTGCCATGTTTGCTCCTCCTGATTCTTTTAATCAATCAAAATTTTAAAGAGATATTTGCGAACCTTTTCTTCCATCCCTGCGTAGCCATTTGGCTGGTGCGGTTCTCCAGGGAAGAAAATCGCAAAATTGTGATAACCCAACAAGAGTGGGTAGTTTTCATGACAATGGACAAAGCCAATGTCGCTCGCTTCATCGAATGCTACCGCCTCGTCTTTGATACGTGAACCGTAGCTCGAATATTCATGACCTTCTACCAGCAAATGCAAATCTGCATAGTGTTTATGATGCTCAAATTGATCATTTTCAGCTTGATTGAGGACATTTTCCTGCACAACTAGAAAGACCTTGTCCCCGTCAATCTCATACTTACCGAGTTCGAAAGAATCCTTACGGTGCTGATATAGATAGTCGATAGCCTTGTCTAGATTGGGATGGATTCCCTTGTAAAAGGCGATGTTTTTCAAATCGTCAAAAATCATACTGTTTCCTTCGTTTCTGATAGTTACTATTTTTCAGTTTCGAATTATCCTTTCTCTATTTCCCTGTAATAGTGCGGACGGAAGCAAATTCCTTCGGAATTTCATTCCTAATTTTTGAGCCTTTCACTCCTTCATCGTCAGTCTCAAAAATTCCGTCTAAGATAAGCGTAAGATGTTTATCTTAGATACAACTAAAGCGGGAAATAGCCATCATAAAACGAACCTACTCTAACTAGTATCATGAAAAGAGTTCATTCTTAAGTTTATAAGTGTCTGACAAAACTTCACGAAGTAACTGCATACTCTCCATTTTGTAGACACTTATAACTCTGTATTCTCTTATACTCAATGAAAATCGAAGAACAAACTAGGAAGCTAACCTCAGGCAATACTTAAATATGGCATGGTAGCGCAGACGTAGTTTGAATTCGATTTTCGCAGAGCATTATCCTTTAACCGCTCCCATAGTAATACCCTGAGTGAAGGATTTTTGGAAGACAAGGAAGACCGTTACGATTGGCACGGCTGCAAGAGCTGCACCTGCCATGATCAAACCATAGTTGGTTGCCATTTCGGCCTGCATGGTCGCAACCCCGAGTGAGATAGTCAAGTTTTGACGTGAAGTCAACATAACCAACTGCATAAAGTAGTCGTTCCAAGTATTGATGAAGGTAAAGATTGCAAGGGCTGCAAATCCTGGTTTCACGATAGGGAAGGCTACGCTCCAGAAGGTACGAATTTCACCACAACCGTCGATTTTAGCTGATTCAAGCAACTCTGTTGGAATATTTTCACTGAACTGTTTCATGAGGAAGACCCCGAATGGCCATCCAATCAAAGGCAGGATAACTGCCCAAAGAGTATCGTGAATTCCCATGAAGTTGACGATACGTACCAATGGTACAAGGACAACTTGTTTTGGAAGAGCCATGGCAGCGATAAAGACTGCAAAAAGAATGCGCTGACCATAGAAACGTTTTTTAGCCAATACATAACCTGCTAGAGAAGAGGTTGCACAAACCAAGAACATAGTTACTAATGAAATAAATACAGAGTTCCACATCCACTGCATGGCAGGGTTTTGCACCATGAGTTGTTGGAAGTTTTCCATTGTTGGAGCTTTAGGGAACCACTGTGGCGGAATCATAATGGTATCCGGTTGTGATTTGAAGGCCCCTGTCAAAATCCAGTAGAATGGAAAGATGAACAGCACGGTCAACAAGAGCAAGATAATCGTTGAAATAACAGTGAAAGCTGTTAAGGGTTTCTTTTGTGTAGATTGCATAGCTGTCTCCTTTCTTTAGTATTCTACGTCGTTTCCGAGGATCTTGAATTGAGCAAAGCTGACAATGGCAATCATCACTGCCAAGAAGACACCGATGGTATTTGCATAGCCGTATTCTGTCAATTGGAAGGCTTTTTCGTAAAGGTAGTACATCAAGGTACTTGTTGAGTAGTTTGGACCACCAGAAGTCAAGAGCTGAATCAAGGCGAAACATTGGAATGAGTTGATAGTCGTAATAATCGCGATGTAAAGAGTTGTTGGAAGAAGGCTAGGCCATTTAATCTTCCAGAAGACTTGGAATTCAGTCGCACCGTCAACACGCGCTGCTTCAACTAGTGAGTTGTCAATATTTCCCATAGCAGCGATATAAAGGATAATCGGTTGACCAACAGATGTTGTCAAAAGGATGATCATAATCGCTAGCAAAGCCCAGTTTTTATCACCCAACCAAGAAATGTTTTGGCTGATGACATGGCTTGACTTAAGGACAAAGTTCAAAATCCCTGATAGAGGGTCATAGATCCATTTCCATACAACCGTTACGGCAACACTACCTGTTACAACCGGTAGGAAGAAGACGAAACGATAGAAAGAACGAGCAATAGCATTTTGATGATAGGTTTGAGATGCTACAAAGAGCGAGAAGAGAACCACAATCGGAACAGATCCAATAACCAGGATAACGGTATTGATCAAAGACTTCATAAAGACAGGGTCTTTAAACATGCGAATGTAGTTGTCAAAGCCTACAAACTCAAATTTAGTCATGGAGTAGTTAAAGAAACTTGTAATGAATCCCATAATCATAGGAGCCAAGACAAAGATGACAAAGAAGAATAACACTGGTGCTAGGAAAGCGTAGGAAATCACTGTTTCCCGCATACGAATTTTATTGACTTTCACAGTCGGCACCTCTCTTTCAAATAGAATAGTTTTTGATTTTCTTGAACTGTTTTAAAACCAAAATGAAATTTTTTAAGATTCGCTTATGTAAGAACTTCATTTTAATTTCGTGACAGTTCCTACCATTTCAAACAAAAGTCCCCCTTTTCTTACACCATAGTGCACAGGGAAAAGGGGGGAATCAATCTGACTTAGTGCTTATTGTTTTGTAGCTTTTTTGATTGTTTCGTTAGCTTTTTCAGTGAAGGCTTTCAAAGCATCCGCTGGTTTTTCGTCACCATTTGATACAGATTGCAACATTGGGAACCAAAGTGTTCTCATTTCAGCAAATCCATCGATAGTATTGTAGTATGGTGAATAGTATTTAGTCCAGCCACTGATTGTTTCCATACGTTTGTCTTCATAAAGTTTGCCAAATGAAGTACGAACTGGGAAGGCACCTGTACGAACTACGTCTTTAGGACCCCATTCTTTGTCATCTGCGATGAATTGAACGAATTTCTTAGCAGCTGCGACTTTCTTATCGTCTTTGTTGTTAAACACTGCAAATCCGTTTACAAGGTATTCAAGAGATGGTTTACCAGAGTCTGATGGGAATGGTACTTCTACCACATCTACCTTACTTGCTTCCAAGAGCTTCGCTTGGATACCGTTTTGAGCTGGTGCCCAAAGGATTGTGTATGAAGTTTGACCGTTCGCAAAGTTTTGGATGTCTGCTCCACCGTCAAATTGTGAACCGTTGTTCAACAAACCGTCTTTAATCCAGCTAGCAGCTTTTTCAAGACCTTTGACAAATTTAGGATCGTCTGTTGTATATTTGGTTACGTCTTTGTCTGTTACAGAACCGCCATAAAGGTTTGCAACGAAGGCACGTGTTCCTTGGTCTCCCCCTTGACCAGAACTGAACAATGAACCTGGTGTATAGCCTTTATCTTTAAGCGCTTTCAAAACTTTTTCAAAGTCATCAGTTGTCCAACCTTCTTTTACAAGGTTTGCAACTCCAGCATCTTCCAACATTTTCTTGTTCATAGCCATGTAGAATGGAGCTGAACTGATCGGATACATGTAAGCTTTGTCTCCAGCCTTACTTGCTTGTACGATGTTTTCGTTGTTGACATCTTTGACAAATTCGTCTGTGAAGAGGTCGTTCAACTCAGCCAATTTACCGTTTTTACCGTATTGGATGATACGTCCTGGTGCGTCAAAGAGTACGTCTGGCGCTGTTCCTGCTTCGATGGCTGTTGTGATCTTTTCAGGACCTGACTTGAAGTCGATGGTTTCCAATTTCACTTTTACATCTGGATTTGCTTTTTCAAAAGCTTCGATGATTGATTTTTCATAAGTTCCAACACCGTCACCAGTTTTTTCTTGTGTGAAGACTGGGAATGCCCACCAAGTGATTTCTGTTTTCCCACTATCGCTACTAGAGCTTCCAGCATCTTTACTTCCACCAGAGTTACCACAAGCCGCAAGGCCAAGAATCGCAGCACCCGCAAGTACTGTACAAGCTAGTTTTCTAAATTTCATTTGTATTCTCCTAATTGATAAGCGTATCCATATTGGATAATGAGCAAGTTTACATTTGTATACGTTTTCATTTTGTCCGACGCATCGACCACTCTCCTCTGCTTTGAGATTGTGTTATTTAAGACCGGCAACAAAGCGCTCCGTAATCTCTTTTGGTCTAGTAATCGCTCCACCGACAACGATGCCTCGCACCCCATATTCAAGGATTTGCTTAGCTTGTTCTGGTGTATGAATTTTCCCTTCAGCGATGACATCCACACCTGCTTCACACAGTTTTTTGATCAGTTCAAAGTCTGGACCATCTACCTTAGGACTATAAGAGGTATAACCTGATAGGGTTGTTCCAACAAAATCAATTCCTGCTTCAACTGCTGCTATACCCTCTTCAAACGTGCTAGTATCAGCCATTAAGAGTTGATGCGGATATTTTTCTTTGACTTGTCGGATAAAGTCCTGAATTTCCAAACCGTCGTAACGTTCACGTTTGGTACAATCCAGAGCAATGACCTCGATGTCTAGTTCAGCCAGTTCATCAACTTCTCTCATCGTAGCTGTAATGAAAGGCTCCTGTGGCGGATAGTCACGTTTGATAATCCCGATAATCGGGAGTTTCGTAACCTCCTTAATCTCCTTGATATCGCGAACACTGTTTGCTCGGATACCGACTGCTCCACCTTGCTCAGCCGCTTTGACTAGCAAGGGAATGACTCCTCCCGCTTCTGTATAAAGCGGTTCGTGAGGAAGTGCCTGGCAAGAGACAATGATTCCATCTTTAATTTGTTCAATCAAGGCTTCTTTGCTGATCTGTGGCATCCTCTTTCCTCCCTTTCTTGTTCTTATGGGCTTATTATATATCATTTGTTAAGCGCTTTCAATAGATTGTGGTAGAATAGATTTCAGTTTCAAAACTACTTTATAGAACAGACTATCCTGAAAGTAGTTTCAGACCTCTTATGATTTTGAATCAACCTAAATTTAATAAAGAAAGATAGCAGGCTGAAAAACCTGCTATCTCTTCTGAGAGTTACTCAAATAGCTTTTACTTATTATTCTTTTCTCTTCTTGCCAAATGCAAACAAGGATAAAAGAACACCTGCAAGACCAAGGGAAATCAGTGAGTTTGTTTCCTTACTTCCCGTATTCGGAAGTTCATCTTGTTTAGCTGCTGGCGCTTGATAGGTCACATCTTGGCCTAGAGACAGTTTGTTGTCTGCAGCTGCTAATACTAGATTGGTGTCTCCCTTGTACTCTGGCACTTCAAGGACTGCTGCCTCAGCACCATTGACACCACCCTTATACTCTGGCAGGTCATTTGAAGCTGCCAAGACAAAGTTAGCACCTCCTCTATATTCCGGAAGCTCGTTTGAGGCTGCTAGAACTGCATTGACACCACCTTTAAACTCTGGCTGTTCATGGACTGCCGCTTCAACAGCGTTGACCCCACCTGTAAATTCAGGCTTTTCAACCGTTGGCGCTGGTTCTTCGCCTACTGTTGATAATGGACCGGTGTACTCTGGTATCTCTGCCACTGGGGCTGCCTCAGCATTGACACCACCAGTGAATTCTGTTTTTTCTACTGTTGAAGCTGGTTCTTCACCTACTGTTGCCATTGGACCTGTATACTCCGGAACTTCATGAACCGCTGCTTCCTCAGCATTGACACCACCTGTGTATTCCGGCACCTCATGGATAGCAGCTTCACTACCATTAATACCATCGCTTAGTTTAGAGCCAGCTAAAGAAACTGGTAAATTGTGCATGCTTTCAATTGCACCCTCAGCTAGACCTGTAATCCTTTGACCCATATCCTCTGGGTCTATTGTGAATAAGAGAGTTTTTGTATCGTACTGAGTCATAAAGGTTGCTGTCTTGCCATTTGCCAATTGAAGGGTCGGAGCCTTGTTTACCAATACTTCCGAATCAAACTCCATGGCGATAATACCTGGCCATTTTTGGATGGCATATTTTACTTTTGCTTCTTTAGGAGAAATTCTGTCTTTGCTTAAGAAATCCCAGTTGAATTTCTTATAGGATAAAGTATAATCGTTTTGATTGCCATCCGCATGTTCATAAAGCAAACCATATTCGCCATTTCCGAGTTCTTGGAGTGAGTTGTAAGCAAACTTACCACTTTGTATAGGATTGTGTTTCAGCCATGTCAACTCACCATTCTCCTCAACACGGGCCAGGTGAACCAAACCATTGTTGCGTCCAGGACCACCAGCATTGCTAAGTAGAATGTATTCCTTTCCTTCATGCATGGTGTGAATAGCGGACATTTGAACATAAACGTCTTTTACTTGAGGATAACGTTTGATTTCCTTATCCCACGTTGCTCCCCCATCATGACTGGTCGCAACCTGAAGATCACCAGTCAACCCACGCATAAAGAGCTTGAGATCCCCATTATTCAACTGAACAACAGTTGACTCCGTATTTTGGGCGCCTGGATTATTCATGGTTGAAGAGTGAATGGTTTGGTTGCCTACTGGGCGGTTATCGTTAACTGCTTCCCCTGCTTGCCATGTTTCTCCATGATCATCTGAATAAATTACACGAGATGATTGAGAACCACTTAGATAGGAAACGTTGTTTGTTGTATAAACTGGAATCACCAGTCTTCCCTTATGAGGTCCTGTACGCAAGGCAATCCCCGTACCAGGTCCAGTTCCTAGGAAGTGCATCCAATCTTTCCGAATCCCATGAGTAATATCTTTTGGTGCAGACCAAGTCTTCCCATCGTCATCACTGTAGGACATCCATAGGTAGTTGGTATTGGAAACTCTAAAAATATTCTTCTCGCTATACTCAAAATAAATATTTCCGATTAGCTCATTCCCTTTATACAAATCTCCCTTATCGCTGTAGGCTGGTTTTTTAGGGTCAACGACAACACGATAATCTGTCTTTCTATTTTGAGGGTCGAAAACCTCTCCGTTTTCTCGAATCGTATAGCGACCTGATTCTCCTTGCTTATATAAAACTTGATAAACTTTATCTCCCACTTGTTCATAAGCTTTCGGAGCTTGTCCCGGCAATGAAAATACTGCCTTACTTTCAAGGAACATGTCGTAAATTGCAAAAATTCTCTTTGTTTCAGGGTCTTGCACCAAGGCCATATCAATATTAACTGGAGATGGCCAATCTGCATGTTTAGCGTGCTCATTGTCACGAGGATTTGAGATTACGATTCGGTCTCCCCATGTTTTCCCATTATCTGAGCTGCGACGAACAACCATCCCAATATCTCCCCAGTCAGAATGGTGCAAACGTCTTTCATCCGTTCCAGCAATCAGCGTTCCTTTATCTGTCTTGAGAAGAGCTGGGATACGATAACTCTTGATACCATCTTTATTTGGTTGATTGTTCCTACCACCTTCAAAGACGTCTTCTTTCTCAGTGACTTTTGCTCCCTCAGGAAGTTTCTGTTCCAATTCACCTCTTTCAAATAATTGACTCCGTGTTTGAACTTCATCTGGGCTTAAAGCACGATCGTAAACGGTTAGGTTTCGAACTTGTAGGTTTGATGCCCAAACTGTTTTATTGCCCCGTTTGGTTGCTCCAAGTTGAGCTTGATTAACATCTGGCATATCTTTGATGAAATTACCAGATTTGAGACTTGTTCGAGATAAGACACCATTCACATAGAGACGAACTCGACCATGAGGTAACTCCGTTGTCGGTTGTTCGACAGTAAAGGTCACTGAATTCCATTGTCCAGGGCGAACTTTCAAAGGAGCATCTGTATACTTATCATAGAACTGTTCTCCGTTAGCGCCACGCCCTTCAATAAGAGCTGTATTATCAAGGACCGACATAGTAAAGTACTCATTTTCCTTGGTGTCACTGGATACAGAGAAGAGATTGTAAAAGCGTGGAGCTGATGCATCTGGTTTGAACTCCATGTGAACTGTAGCATTTTTTAGTTGCTTTAGTTTGTCTAGTTCATTTGATAAATCAACTCTCTGACCATTTGCTGCATTGGTTTCAACATCTTCTTTTTCAAGGACAGGATTAGCATTTTTTAAATCTCTTGAGTAATAGTCACGAGGAATAGCACCCTGATCCTCTGATTCCTCTTCCTTATTTGCTTCTTCTGCAGGGGTTTCCGTAGAGGATGGAGTTTCTGATTCTGCACTCTCATTTTTTTTCAAGTGATCTTGGTCCACCTCAACGCCGTTGTCTTGTGCTGCTGCCAATTTACCAGCCAAATCCTTATCCAAATGAGCAAGATCTCCCGAGGACGCTTCTTTTGGCAATTCTGATAAACCTTGACCAGGTTCGACAGTTTCTGTATTGGCTCCTGCTGCATTGGCTTGCTCTTGAGCTAAGACTGGATTTGCTCCAAATACTACTGTACCAATCACTACAGATGCCGCACCAACTGCAAATTTTCGAATTCCGTATCGCTGTTTCCGATCTAAAGATTTGTAATTCATGTTTGTCCTTTCGTTTTTCATAAAATAAAGCGCTTTCTTTTTCTTTAAAAATTTTTATTGTCTCTCAAGAGACAAGTTTTACAAGAAAGTATCCAACTTAATGAGAGCTCCCAATCCTCTCCCATTTTCTGCTGAAGTCGAGTTTTTAATCCTCCAGCAGCCTTTTCCCTCCTTTCACAAGTGACTTTTCCTTTATTATACAACAAAGTCTTATATTTATATCTGTGTTCCCACAGAATAGATTTTACTTTTAAGAATATTTTAATATTTTAAATTTTCTAAAAGTACTTTCAGGTTTTGGACATAAAAAGAGAGCTCCTGGGCTCTCTCATTCATTATTCTACGTACTTAAAAGGAATCTCACTGCCACAGAGCCAGTTATAGACTTGGTCATTGACAAAAACATTCATGGCTTCATGGGCATACTCTGGCATGATGCGATAGGACTTGTCGCAGGTCAGACGGTTGTAAATCGCAAACTGGGTAATAGGATAGCAGACGTCGTCGTCCAAGCCCGTAATCATCTTGACCTCACCTTGAATACGATGGGCAAGATTTTTCACATCGATATAGGCAAGGGTCGCCATGATTTCCTCCTCTGTTTCATGGAAAGGATCGTGGAACTTGAAATAACGGAAGAGTTCATCATAGGCTTCACTGGTATTGCCAATCTCAAGTACCCGTCTAAAGTCTGACAAGAAAGGATAGATGGCAACTGTTTTCTGAATCCGAGGATTGAGCGCTGCTGCAACTAGAGCTAAAGCACCTCCTTGCGAAGCACCATAACTAGAAAGTTGCTTCTCATCCACCTGTGGCAGACTAGCAATAATTTCAATCAACTGGTAAATATCCAGATAAACATCCTTATAAAAGAGATGCTCCCTACCCTCAACAGCACCACGGATGATATGTCCCTTCACCGTATTTCCTAGTGGAGAGCGCAAGCCGTCTTGCGAGTAACCTGACTGGCCCCGAACGTCCATGGAAACAACACCGTAACCAGCCACAGTATAGGCCAGCATGTCAGCCCAGTCCCAACCACGTCCCATATAGCCATGAAAGTGGAAGATTAACGGAACTTTACCTTCACTCTTTGGAAGGACGACACGTGCGTAGATCTTACCCTCATTGATTCCTTCAAAGGTCAGCTCATAACATTTGACTTGGGGAATATGGAAATCTCTTTCCTCCAGCTGATAGGCAGGAAGAGATGAAACTTTTTTGATCTCTTCATCCCAGAAAGCATCAAAGTCTTCTGGAACCTCATCCCTTCCTTTATAAGTCTTAATTTCTTCTAGCAAAGCTGGATTTTTCATAGTATGCTCCTTTTGTTTTGTAATCGCTATCATAACTCTAGCATATCTAGGAAAGCAATGCAAGAAAGAATGCTAAATAGAAAGTGATTTTAGATTCTCTAACTTTAAACAGAGCGCCTGAAAGTAGTTTTAAAAATAAAAAGAGCGTTTCCGCTCTTTGGTTATCAATAGGTGCTAGCTCCTTTCTCTAGTTTGACGGTTTGAAATTTCTTTTGGTAGGTTACTTTAATAGTCATGTGAGAGTCCTCGTTTCTTTTTGATGACTCTAGTATAAGACCCAAACCTAAAAGCTAGCTTAAGTTTTCCTTAGAGAAAGCTTATACTCAATGAAAATCAAAGAGCAAACTAGGAAACTAGCCGTAGGTTGCTCAAAGCACTGCTTTGAGGTTGTAGATAAGACTGACGAAGTCAGTTACATATATAATCCAAGGCGACGTCGACGTGGTTTGAATTTGATTTTCGAAGAGTATTAATCTAGATGTTCTTTCTTTTCCAGATGGAGAGCAATCATGCGCCATTCTGGATCCTCTTGCCAGCCTTCTATCGAACTAATGTAGCTGGCAACCTTTCTGGCTTCTTCTAAAATCGGAAAATCTTCAATAATATCCGCCACTTGAAACTCTGGAAGTCCTGACTGTCTGGTTCCAAAAATCTCTCCAGAACCACGCATTTTCAAATCTTCCTCCGCAAGGACAAATCCATTGGTCGTTTCTGTCATGATACGCATGCGATCTTTCCCAGAATCCGTCTTGGGATTAGCCACGAGAACAGCATAGGACTGCTTGTCCCCCCGACCAACACGACCTCTGAGCTGGTGAAGTTGGCTGAGACCGAACCGATCGGCATCCATGATGATCATAACGGTCGCATTGGGAACATTGACCCCAACCTCAATAACCGTCGTCGAAACCAGAATATCCGTTTTTTGCTCTTTGAATTCCTGCATGATCTGGTCTTTTTCATCACTCTTCATCTTACCATGTAGAAGAGCTACTTCAGCCTTACCTGCAAAATGAGCCGTCAACTCCTCAGATAAGGCAATGGCATTTTTCAGATCCAGAGCTTCAGATTCTTCGATCAGGGGAGAGATAACATAGGCTTGCGAACCTTTTTGAATTTCCCCCTCTAACCAAGTCAGTACCTGAGGTAGTTGCTCATGTTTGATCCAACGTGTCACAATGGGTTTCCGACCCGCTGGCATCTGGTCGATAATGGAAACATCCATATCGCCAAAGGCTGTGATAGCCAGCGTCCGTGGAATGGGCGTCGCTGTCATCATGAGAACGTCAGGATTGTCCCCTTTTTCTCTCAGAACACGCCTTTGCCCCACACCAAAACGGTGCTGCTCATCGATGATAATCAAGCCAAGGCGAGCATAATCCACTCCATCTTGTATCAAAGCATGAGTCCCGATAATAAAGTCAGCCTCACCCTTGGCAATAGTCTCCAAGACTTCTCTTTTTTCTGTAGCTTTCAAGGATCCTGTCAAGAGAGCCAGTTTCAAGTCTGGAAAAAGGTTCTGTAAACTCTCAAAGTGTTGCTCTGCTAGGATTTCTGTTGGCACCATAAGAGCTGCCTGATAGCCAACCGTCACCGCCGCAAACATGGCCAAGCCAGCAACTACCGTTTTCCCGCTTCCCACATCTCCTTGAAGGAGACGATTCATGTGATGGTCCGACTTCATGTCTGTCAAAATTTCCTGCAAACTCTTTTCTTGAGCTTGGGTCAGGGCAAAAGGCAGATTTTCTTTAACAGCCGACACTTTTTCCTGAGACCAATTCAGAACCAGACCGCTTCCCTGAACTCTATTTTCAGACTTGAGCGTCTGCAATTGCATTTGGAAATAAAAGAGTTCCTCAAACTTGATACGGCGAAGGGCCTGCTTGTATTCTGCCAAATCCTTGGGAAAATGCATAGCGCGAACAGCCTGGCAACGGGACATGAGTTTGTATTTATCAAGTAAAGACTGGGGAAGATTTTCTTCAATCAAGAGGTCTAACCCCTGATCAAAAGCCGTCTTGATGACCTTGACCAGACTGGCCTGACTGATTCCTTGAGCCAGACGATAGACAGGCTGGAGATCATCCTCTACTTGAGCCAGGACCTTCATCCCTGTCAGACTAGCCTTGGCGCGGTCCCATTTCCCAAAGACAGCCAGGGTTGCTCCCAGCTCTATCTTATCAGCTAGATAGGGCTGGTTAAAGAAATTCACCGCAAAAACGACTTCTCCCTGCTTGAGGCTAAAGCGCAGACGATTGCGCTTGAAACCATAATACTGGACACTAGCAGGAGTAACGACTTGACCAGACAGAACCGCCTTTTCGCCATCTTCCAGCTCCAGCACCTGCTTGGTTTTGAAATCTTCATAACGGAAAGGAAAGTAGAGCAAGAGGTCTTGCAAGTTTTCAATTCCTAGTTTGGCGTATTTCTCTGCTGACTTTGGTCCCACACCAGGCAAGACATGCAAGGGTTGATGTAGATTCATGCTCCACTCCTTTCTTTTTAATAATATTCTCTCGGAATGCGGTCGCTGAGGAGGCAAACCACCTCATAGTTAATAGTTCCACGATAGGTCGCTACCTGAGTAGCTGTGATTTCCTTGCCACCGTTTGTGCCGATCATGGTTACTTTTGTTCCTAGCGGATAAATCTTAGGCAGACGAATGGTGATTTGGTCCATAGATACTCGTCCGACGATTGGGCAAGCTTGGCCATCTACCAAGACAGTGAAATTTTGCATATCTCGTGTCCAACCATCCGCATAGCCGATTGGCACGGTCGCAATGACTTGCTCACTATCCGCCTGATAGGTTGCTCCATAGCCCATGCAAGCTCCAGCTGGAACTGTCTTGACATGAACAAGGGCAGACTCCAAACTCAAGGCTGGTGTCAAATCATAGGGTAAGTCCAAGACCTCTCCACTAGGATTGAGACCATACATGGCATCTCCCATACGGACTGCATTGAAAATAGTCTCAGCATGCCAGAGGGTCGTTGCTGAGTTGCTGGCATGAACCAGCTCTGGAACTTCCTTCATACTTGCCAAAATAGTTTTAAAGCATTCTAACTGGGCATTAAAATAGTCATCTGATTCTTCATCTGCAGTAGCAAAGTGGGTAAAAATCCCCTCAACACGAGCGCCGTGTTGTTGGAGCAAGGCTTGAGCCTGCTCTGCCTCACTGGAATCTCGAAAACCAATCCGTCCCATCCCTGAGTCAATCTTGAGGTGAACCGATAAGCCAGATAAATCAGCCCCAGTGGCAACCAACGCTCGAATCCACTCCAGTCCAGCCACCGTCAAAGTGATGTCGTATTCTTTAGCTAGGCCAATAGCTTCTAACTCAGATACACCTAGAATGAGGATTTTCTTGCTGAGGCCAGCCTGACGAAGTTCAATAGCTTCATCAATATTGGAAACACAAAATCCATCAACATCATTTTGAATAGCCTTGGCAACGGCAACAGCCCCATGACCATAGGCATTGGCCTTGATCACTGCCCACTTGAGCGTTCCTTCAGGGATATGAGCCCCCATTTGCTGAATATTTTGTCGAATAGCTCCCAGATGAATCAGAGCCTTGGTTGGTCTATGTGGACTAGCTTTCATGATTTTCCTCCAAAATGACACTGGCTGTCACAAACTGATCTGTATGGCTGATAGATAGCCAAATCTTTCCCGAAAATGGTGCCTGACTAAAATAAGGAGCCCCTCGTTCATTGTTCAAAACTTCCAAATCCTGAAAGGTCAGTTTGCCAATACCAGTTCCCATAGCCTTGGAAAAGGCTTCCTTAGCTGACCAGCGGCCTGCCAAGTATTCGATCTGTCTGCGCCCTTTGAGATTGGTAAAATGCTCCATTTCTTTAGGGGTCAGCACGCGCTTGGCAAAGCCCTCACGTCGTGTAACTGCTTTTTCTATCGAAGCCAATTCTTCGATGTCAATTCCGTGTCCAACTATCATACTCATAAAAGGAGCTGAGATTCCCCCAACTCCATCCTTTTCACTTATTTTGTTAAGGTAGTATAAATTTCTTCTACCAAGGCTACTGTATTTTCCCAACCTAGACAAGGGTCGGTAATGGAACAACCAAAGACCTCTGGTTGATTTTGGCGACCGTCTGCTAGGTAAGATTCGATCATAAAGCCTCGAACCGTCTTTTTAATCTTTTCATTCCAGTCACGATTCAGCAAGGCTTGGCGAACAATGCGAATTTGTTCCATATACTGCTTGCCTGAATTGTCATGATTGGTATCGATGATAATGAAGGGATTTTCAAGTCCCATGGTCTCATAACGATTGATGGCATTTAAGAGGGTTTCATAGTAGAAATTGGGTTCATTTTTACCATATTCGTTCATGGCGCCACGAAGGATAACATGGGCCAAAGGATTTCCCGAAGTTTCCACTTCTTGACCGTGGTAAAGGAAGGTTTGCTTGTTTTGAGCTGCATAGATAGCATTAAACATAACCCCAAGGTTCCCAGATGTTGGATTTTTCATCCCAACTGGAGCATCAATCCCAGACGCTACAAAACGGTGTTCCTGGTCTTCTACTGAACGAGCCCCTACAGCATGGTAGCTGACTAGATCATCGATCAAAACGAGATTTGACGGATAAAGCATCTCATCAGCTGTCGTCAAGCCCGTCTCCGTAATCACACGGTAGTGCAGCTGACGAACAGCTTGTATGCCATTAATCAAGCTTGGAGCTTTAGAAGTATCCGGCTGATGAACCAAACCCTTATAGCCATCTCCATTGGTACGAGGTTTAGCCGTATAGACACGCATCACAATAAAGATTTTATCTGCAACTTTTTTCTGTAAGTCTGCTAAACGACGAGCATATTCGAGCACAGCTTCTTCATTGTCTGAAGAACACGGTCCCATCACCAAAAGGATTCGGTCGTCCTCACCTGAGATGATGGCTGCCAGCTCTCTATCGCGGGCTTCTTTCTTTCGCAAGGCTTCAGGTGACAACTGGGTCGCAGCCTTGATTGCTTCAATATCAATTTCTTGACCTTTTTCGATAAATGCCATCTTACTCTCCTAGCGTTTGGTAAATTTCGCGAACAAGTGCTTCTGTGTTGTCCCAGCCTAGACACGGATCTGTAATGGACTTACCAAAAACTTCTGGCTCATTTTGACGTCCATCTTCCAGATAGGACTCAATCATAAAACCACGAACATATTTTTTGATCTTCTCATTCCAGTCACGGTTAATCAAGGTCTGACGAACGATACGGATTTGATCCATGTATTGCTTGCCTGAATTGTCATGATTGGTATCGATGATGATAAAGGGATTTTCCAAGCCCATCTTTTCATACTGATCAATGGTATCCACCAAATTGTCATAGTAGTAGTTAGGAATATTTTTCCCGTATTCATTCAAGGCGCCGCGAAGAATGGCGTGGGACAATGGATTCCCCGTTGTTTCCACCTCTTTACCGAGGAAAAGGAAACTCTGTTTATTTTGCGCTGCGTAAATCCCGTTAAACATGACATTAAGATTTCCAGATGTTGGATTTTTAAATCCTGTTGAAAAGTCTGCTCCACTCGCTACAAAACGGTGCTGTTGATCCTCTACAGAACGAGCTCCAACAGCCATATAAGAAATCAAATCATCCACCAGCGGAAGATTTTCAGGATAAAGCATCTCATCCGCTGTTGTCATTCCCGTCTCAGTAATCACACGGTAGTGGAGCTGACGAACAGCCTTGATCCCATTAATCAAGCTAGGAGCTTCTGTCGCATTTGGTTGATGAATCAAGCCCTTATAGCCATCCCCATTGGTACGAGGTTTAGCCGTATAGACACGCATGACCATAAAAATACGGTCTTTGACCTCTTCTTGCAAAGCAGATAGACGCTTGGCATACTCGAGAACCGCCTCCTCGTTATCAGATGAACATGGTCCAATCACCAAGAGAATACGCTGGTCTTCCCCACGGATGATGGCTTCCAATTCCTGATCACGTTGATTTTTTCTCGCAAGAGCCGCTCCCTCTAATTTAGACAAGGCGCGAACTTCTTCAATGTTAATTTTAGGACTTTTAGCTTTAAATACCATGATTCATCTCCTTATAAAGCAAACGGACACCAAGCAAAAAATGATTTTTACCAGGTATCCGCCTGTATCTTATCTCATATTATTGTCTCTTACCATGACAGTTCTTGAATTTCTTACCTGATCCACATGGGCATTGGTCATTTCGTCCGATTTGGCTCAAGTCCAAATCTTCAGGAAGGCTTGCCTGTTGCGCTGCGATATTACGAGTCGCAGTTGTACTGATATTGTGTTCAGTTTGCGGACGTTCTTGTTCATGGATTTGTGCTTTCATCATCAAGCGCGTTACATCGAATTCGATTGAACCAATCATGTCGTTAAACATGCGGAAACCTTCTGCTTGATATTCTACAACTGGGTTGTTTTGAGCATATCCACGAAGACCAACAGCATTTCGCAACTGATCAAGAGCATCGATATGGTCTGTCCACTTGTTGTCTACAACACGTAGAATCAAGACTTTTTGGAATTCTTTCACTGCATCTTCGTCACGAAGCTTAGCAACTTGGTTGTCATAGACTTTCAAGGCACGTTGGAAAAGTTCATCTTTGATAGCTTGGTCTGACAAACCTGCAAGATCTGAACGGCTAATTGAATCTTCTGGAAGCAAGTTATACTTAGCGAAGTTCAAAATTGCTTCCAATTTTTCATCTTCCTTTGAACGTGCATGTGCATCGACGATACGGCCAATGGTACGACGGATCATGGCATGGATTTCTGGTGCCAAATCACGATCTGCAGTAATGACATCATAACGTTGTGCATAGATAATCTCACGTTGTTCACGCATAACATCATCGTATTGAAGGACTTGTTTACGAGTGTCGTAGTTGTTTCCTTCGACACGTTTTTGAGCTGCTTCAACTTGACGCGTTAACATGCGAGATTCGATGGCTTCGTCAGACATGTTGAGTCGTTCAAAGACACCTTTCAAACGTTCTGAACCGAAACGTTTCATCAAATCATCTTCAAGAGACAAGTAGAATTGTGACTCACCTGGGTCTCCTTGACGTCCTGAACGTCCACGAAGCTGATTATCAATACGGCGACTTTCGTGACGCTCTGTACCGATAACACAAAGTCCACCAAGCTCACGAACCCCTTCACCAAGTTTAATGTCGGTACCACGACCAGCCATGTTGGTTGCGATAGTAACCGCGCCACGTTGACCAGCGTTCATGATGATTTGCGCTTCTCTGTAGTGGTTCTTCGCATTCAAGACTTCGTGAGGAACACCTGCTGCTACCAATTTCTTGGAGAGGAAATCACTCGTTTCAACGGCAACTGTACCTACCAAGACCGGCTGACCTTTTTGGTAACGAGCTTTTACATCTTCAACTACAGCCTTAAATTTCGCATCCAGACTTGCATAGAGAAGGTCTGAGTGGTCGATACGTTGAATTGGACGGTTGGTTGGGATTGGGATAACACGAATGTTGTAAATTTCGCGGAATTCTTCTTCCTCTGTTTTACCAGTACCTGTCATACCTGCCAATTTCTTATACATACGGAAGAGGTTTTGATAGGTAATAGAAGCTGAAGTCTTGGTCTCGTCTTGAATTGGCACACCTTCTTTTGCTTCAATCGCTTGGTGCAAACCATCAGAGTAACGACGACCTTCCATGGTACGACCTGTAAATTGGTCGACAATCAAGATTTCCTGCTCTTCACTAACCACATAGTCGATATCGAGAATCATGATATAGTTGGCACGGAGGGCATTGTCGATAAAGTGAGTAAGAGCTACATTTTCAATGTCGTAGAGATTTTCTAGTTTGAAGTAGCTTTCAGCCTTGTCAATACCAGAATCTGACAAACCGATCGTCTTAGACTGAACGTCAATGATATAGTCGTCCTTGTCCAAGGATTTCACGAAGTGGTCCGCCATATGGTAGAGTTGGCTTGTTTCAACTGCGTTGGCACCTGAAACGATCAATGGTGTACGAGCTTCGTCGATCAAAATTGAGTCAACCTCATCGACCAAGGCATAATTGAGTGGACGTTGCACCATGTTTTCTGCACGAACGACCATGTTATCACGCAAGTAGTCGAAACCAATCTCTGAGTTGGTTGAGTAGGTAATATCACAAAGGTAAGCCTCTTTTTTCTCCATTGGAGATTTAGCTGCCAAGTTAATCCCTACTGACAAACCGAGCCATGAGTACAACTCACCCATTTCAGTCGCGTCACGTTCTGTTAGGTATTCGTTGACTGTAACTACGTGAACCCCTTTACCTGCAAGGGCATTGAGGTACACTGGCATAGTCGCTGTCAAGGTCTTCCCTTCACCCGTACGCATCTCTGGAACGTCACCATGGTGAAGAACAATCCCACCCATGACCTGAACCTTATAAGGGAAGAGCCCAAGGACACGTTTTGCAGCTTCACGAACTACTGCAAAAGCCTCATATAGCAATGAATCAAGTGATTCACCCTTATTGTATCGCTCTTTAAATTCGTCAGTTTTCGCTTTTAGTTCTTCGTCTGACATTGCAGCCATTTGGCTCTCATAGTTAAGAACCTTATCAGCCATCTTTTCCAGACGACGAAGTTCTCCTTTATCATTTTCAATAATCGTTTTTAAAATATTAGCCATGATTTTCCTTACTTTTTATTCTGAATATTTTAGAATGTTCTTTTAATTTTAGCATATTTACCATTATTTTTCAAGAAAGAATCCTTAATTTACAACGGAAAAGGCCAGCTGAAATTCAGTTTTTTTTGCATCAATCTTCTGTGGCTACCTTTTTGTTTTTTGTTCGTGATGCATGCTTGATGATCCAAGCACAACTTGGACTTAGCTCCTCCTTTTGCCAAGTTTGAAGTATCTTTTCAAACTTATCAGGATCTTCCTTATACAAATCATTTAGATTATTGGCTACACTTTTTTGAATAGACTTATCTCTATCATCCTTTAGATTGGTCAAAATAGTGGTGAAATCCTCAAAATAATCCAATACCACGGTTTGTCTCTTAGCCCAAGGCAGACGGATACGCATACATTCACTGGCAAGTCTACGAACGCGCAAATTTTCATCCCGACTCCATTCTAACAGCAAAGTCATTGTAGCCTTAGGATAGCGAGCCAGCAAGGGTCTCATAGAAAATTCTCCAGTAAATCGCTTGGTTAGTTCCTTACTAAAGGCCGCGCTCAATTCAAATTCCTTGTCCCCAAATAGCTCTACATATTTTCCGATTGGCCAAAGCCAATATCCTTCTGAAAACATGCCTAAACCACCCTCTAACTCAGGACCCAAAATTTTCTCAAAAACCTTGAGAGAGTCCTGATAAGATAGGGGAAGACAATCTTTGATACTTTTAGCCAAGAGTTCTTGACGCTGGCTAAACTCCAACTCTTCCAAGTCTTTTTCTAACAAGAGCCTAAACTTTCGCTCATCAAAGGCAACGGACGCTTCTTTCAACCGTCGACTCAAATCCCTAGCATAAGCCAAGTCATAATAATCTTTTACTTTTTTAGCCATTTTCAAATCCCTTAATCTTCTTTTTACGGGACTTATTATATCATACAGACAGCTGTCAACAAAATTATTTTCATATCTCCAACTATTTTAACAAGAAAGAAAAAAGGACTAGAAGCTAGTCTGGTCCTTCATTTGTTAATGTTTAATTTCCCAAGAATATAGGCAATATCCCAAAATACCAAAAGAGATTGATCCAGAAGGCCAAGCAAAAGATGATGCCAAAGATGAGAAGACTGATTTTTTTAATCAGCACGGAGTATAGGATGGATAAAACTCCAAAAACCACAAAGAGTTTTTTCATAACGAAATAATATACTGAAACTCCTCCTATTTGCCAATCCCAAGGAAGGAAAAACATGAGGAACCAGAGAAGGCAAATCGTAAGGATATATCTCTTGTAGTGCGCTTCAAGAAAGGCTTTTGTTTTCTCCATAGCAAACCTCCATTTGAGTCACTGTCTCTTCCCTTTTATTATACCAAAAAAACCTGGAAAAAGCTTTCCAGGTTCGGATTTGAAATCACTAGTCATACTAGAAAAATTACTTTATTCATAGGCTGATTCACTTTATTGACTTGATGAAGAGGTTCCAAAATCGACCTTAGGAACTGTCTTGGCTTCTTCTGTTTCTTTAAAGGTTTCAGCTTCTTTGAAGTTCATCATATTCGCAAAAAGCACGGTTGGAAAACTTCTCAACTTTTGATTGTACTCAGCTGCAACCTTATTATAGTCCTTGCGTGCTACAAAAATACGATTTTCACTGCCTGAAAGTTCGACCATTAGTTGCTCAACATTTTGATTGCTCTTGAGTTCTGGATAATTCTCCGTCAAGGAAATCAAGCGGGAAAGAGCAGAGCTCAATTCTCCCTGAGCCTTTTGGTTTTCTTCCGAAGTTACTGAGCTACTACCGATTTTAGCTCTAGCATCCGCAATCTTGGTAAAGACTTCGGTTTCATGATTCATTTGTCCTTTAACGGACTCCACCAAGTTACCAATCAAGTCCGAACGACGTTGGAGGGCCGTCGAGACATCGGCCTGAGCCTGCTCCACTTTAGTCTGTTCACCAACCAGACCATTATAGGTCGTCACTGCGGAACAACTTCCCAGAACTAGTAGTCCAAAAAAGATCGCCACTATTGAGAGAATTACTTTATTTTGTTTCATATCAAAACCTTAACACTTTCTTTTATCAACTTTTCTGAGAAAATACTCAGATTTTAAATCAATTTCCCAAACTTTGTTTTTATTTTTAATTAAGGAGTGAACTCTTGCAAAGGAATCATCTTACTGTATGGAGAAATCGGTTTGAACAATATATGATCACTCACCAGTCATCAGACGAACCACCGCCATCAAAGCCACCGCCGTCCCAGCCACCAGATGAGTCGGAGCCTGAGTCAGACCAAGAGGAGCCCGAATCAGACCAAGAGGAACCTGAGTCTGATGAGTCACCGCCCCACCAGCCACCGCCAGAATCATCTCCACGTGAACCACGACCACCAAATAGAAATCCGATAATCATCACGATGAAGTAAATGAGAACTCCAAATACGATAACTCCGTCACTTGAACTGCTTTTTCGATGACGTCTCGAAGAACTGCTCTCACCAGCATACCTTTCAAGTTCCCTTAAGCGACTAGAGTTGGTAGTATAGTCGTAACTACTTTTAGAACTTGAAGCAGTCGTACTCGATCCACTATAGAACATGTAGTTGAGATTATTGACTATTGAGAGAACACCCTTGTTATAGTCACCATTTTTAAAGTAAGGACGTGCTGTTGTCAAGAACCTGTGAGTCTGATAGTCAGTGATCTTACTGGCCACATTATTACTGGTTTCAATCCGTGATTTTCTATCTTGGACTGCTACCACAATCAAGGCGCCGTTGTTGTCTCCCGAGTAGCCAATCTTCCAAGCTCTAGCTGTTTCATTGGCTACAGTCTCGATTGTTTCTCCATCCA
Organism: Streptococcus oralis; assembly: GCA_963515155.1. Taxonomy (GTDB): domain Bacteria; phylum Bacillota; class Bacilli; order Lactobacillales; family Streptococcaceae; genus Streptococcus; species Streptococcus oralis_CW. The sequence continues at coordinate 190,885 of CAUPXG010000002.1, forward strand.
GGCTTTTCACAACGTAAACACCCATCTGGAATTTTTCTGATTTTTTACTATTGACATTATTCAATTCCCGAATCTGACTTATAGTCTCATCCGTTAAATAATGATCCGGGTCATAAATCCCGTACTCAGGTTTTTCAGGTGCTGTGAATGCTGACAAGAAGAGAAAGACCATCAGCAACCCAAGCAAGCGAACCAACAAACTATGTTTAAATAATCTGCCTTTTTTCATAATAACCTCCCTGATAAAGGAAAATTGATTTAAGGAATTATAGCATTTTGATTTTTACAAAGAAAGTGCATTTTCATTACAAATAGATTACAAAAGATAGGAGAATGATTGAAATTTGATGACAGATTCTCCTCCAATTTGGCAGGTTCTTTTCTCCCCTTTTAGTATAGAAAAAAGAAGACTATGAAGTCTTCTCTTAGTTTGTTTTTGCAGAAAAACAAGCAAGACTTACTTACGTTTTCTTGCGATGAGATGGATTGGTGTTCCCTCAAAAACAAAGGCTTTTCGGATTTGATTTTCCAAGAAACGCAAGTAAGAGAAGTGCATGAGTTCTTCTTCATTGACAAATATGACAAAGGTTGGTGGCTTGGTTGCCACTTGAGTCGCGTAGAAGATTTTCAGGCGTTTTCCTTTGTCTGTCGGTGTTGGATTGATAGCAATGGCATCCATAATCACATCGTTCAAGACAGCTGATGGGATACGGGTGTTTTGGCTTTCACTGATTTGCTTGATCATCTCAGGCAATTTGTGGAGACGTTGCTTGGTAAGAGCGGAAACAAAGACAATCGGTGCATAAGGCAGGTATTGGAACTGCTCACGGATGTCTTCTTCCCAGTTCTTCATGGTATGGTTGTCTTTCTCAAGAGTATCCCACTTGTTAACCACGATGATCATTCCTTTACCCGCTTCGTGGGCAAAACCTGCGATGCGTTTGTCATACTCACGAATACCTTCTTCGGCATTGAGAACCATCAAGACCACATCGGAACGGTCAATAGCACGCATAGCGCGCATGACAGAGTATTTTTCTGTATTTTCATAGACTTTACCAGACTTACGCATACCAGCTGTATCAATCATAGTAAACTCTTGTCCATCAGCATCTGTAAAATGGGTATCAATGGCATCGCGCGTTGTTCCAGCTACTGGACTAGCAATCACGCGGTCTTCTCCCAAAATAGCGTTGATCAAACTTGATTTTCCAACGTTAGGACGACCAATCAAGCTAAATTTAATCACGTCTGGATTTTCTTCTTCGACTTCATGTGGTAGATTTTCCACGATGGCATCCAGCACATCACCCGTACCGATACCGTGGACAGATGAAATTGGCAATGGTTCACCCAAACCTAGCGCATAGAAATCAAAGATATCATTTCGCATCTCAGGATTGTCAACCTTGTTAACGGCAAGGATAACAGGTTTATGGGTTTTATAGAGTTTGCGAGCTACGTACTCGTCCGCATCTGTAATCCCTTCTTTCCCAGACACCACGAAGACGATGACATCTGCTTCTTCCATGGCAATTTCTGCCTGGTGTTTGATTTGCTCCATGAAGGGAGCATCGACGTCGTCAATCCCTCCTGTATCAATCATACTAAAAGAACGGTTGAGCCACTCACCCGTTGCATAGATACGGTCACGTGTCACACCCTCGACATCTTCTACGATTGAGATCCGCTCACCAGCGATCCGATTAAATAGGGTTGATTTCCCAACATTGGGACGTCCCACAATGGCAATAGTTGGTAAGGCCATGTTTTCTCACTTTCTACAATAACTTTTTCTGTTCTAGATTCTTCCGAGTTGAACTAGGTTCGGCTTGACCAAACTGCTCTGCCAAACGTTGACTCCAAGAGGTCGTCGCACGCGCACCAGCATAGTCTGCCTGTACTTGGTCATAGTCCAAAATCGCTTTAACTGGCTGTTCTTGGTATTCTTCTTCAAATACCACTTGCTTCAAAGGCAGTCTTGGTTTGACATCATGTTGTTGATTTGGCACACCGAGTGCAATCCCAAAAACGGGATAGGTATAGTCAGGCAAGTTAAAAAGCTCTGCCACTTCTTCTGACTTGTAACGGACCAAACCGATAATCACACCACCATATCCCAGACTCTCAGCCGCAAGCAAGGTATTTTGCCCAGCAAGCGCAGCGTCCACAGACGTGATGAGGAGACCTTCCACTCCTTGGGGTTGGAAAGTGTCCGTATGAAGACTTGCTCCCTTTTCAGCTCGGTTCAAGTCACCAACAAAAAGCAAAAAGGTTGCTGACTGGCGAATGGCTTCCTGAGGAACCAATTCATATAAGGCATCTTTCTTCTCTTGGCTGCGTACAAGAATCACAGAGTAGGATTGGAAATTTTTCCAAGATGACGCCATTTGAGCAGCTGTCAAGATTTCATTTAAGTGTTCTTGAGAAATCTCTTGCTCCTTAAAGCGACGAACTGAAGTATGAGCTTTCATCAGTTTAATGGTTTCTGTCATCGGCGGTTTTCTCCTTCTAGTCTTGTCTCCTCAGCCAAATAACGAATCCTTTCCATGACCCGTCTAGCTTCCCAAGTCTCATCATTCCCATTCTTTCCTTTGGCAAAATGTTTTTCCAAATCTTGGAAATTAAAGTTGGAAGTAAAGAAGGTCGGCAAATCTTCCTGCATGCGATACTGAAGAATGACTTGGAGAATCTCATCACGTACCCAAGGAGTCGACTGCTCTGCACCAATATCATCCAAGACCAGGACTTCTGCTAACTTGATGTCATCCACCAAGGTCTTCACAGAACCTTCACCGATGGCATTTTTCACATCAATGACAAAACTTGGATAATGAAGAATCGTCGTTGATGCCCAACGTTTTTCAGATAGGTCGTGAGCTAAGGCTGCCATCATGAAACTCTTACCAACACCAAAATCTCCGTAAAGATAGAGGCCTTTTCGGATGCTTGGGTAAAGGTCAACAAAGGAATAGAGTCTCTCAAAAATCGGTAACCGTCCTAGATCATCTAGGTCAATCTGAGCTAATTTCGCTTTCTTGAGACTTGCTGGTAGATTGATCAACTTGAGACGATTCTTGATGGCCGCCTCTTTTTCAGCCGCGATTAGTTCGGGTGTTTCTTCATAAGACACATCCGCATAACCGTGATTCATGACCAAGATAGGCTTGTAGCCACGCGCTATATAGTCCGCATCCCCACGAAGAAACTTGTCCCGTTCTGTGATATATTGGTTGAACTTGGAGATGCTACGATTCAACTCCTCTTGGCTGAGGGATTCTTTCTGGATAAAAGCCGCAACATCGGGGTCCTTCATGATCTGCTGGACCAAGTCCTGGTACTGAAAACGACTTGTCTGACGTTTGATTACATCACCAACACTTTCCATCTAGTCTCCTCCTTCTTCTAATCGGGCTAACATTTCTTGTTTTTTACGTTCTAGTTCCAGACGAGTCTCCTCACTGGTTTGATTCTTGTATTCTGGATTGCTCCACTTGGGAACATTTGTCTTAGTCGAGCTAGTTTTCGATTTCTGATCTTCTTTCCCTTTTTGCTGACGCTCTCGAATCCGAAGTACAGCTTCTTCTGCTGTTCGAATTTTTTGATAAGCATAGTCATTTGCGACTTTCATGGCATATCTTTCATTGATATTAGCCGAATCAACCTTGTTAAAGGTTAGAAGCAAGACGATATTGATGACTTCGTCCAACAAGCCTAAAGACGCCATCTGGTGAAGGAGTTCTCTTTCACTTTGGGTGATGTTCCCCTTACGCGTTTGCTTGATTTCCGCTAAAAAGTGCAGGGGAGTTTTATTTTTGGCTTCCCTGATAATGGTCATTTCTTTGGGGCTAAAGTCAGAAGATGCTGGTTTTTGTGCTATCTTTTCACGCATGCGTTTGACTGAAATAACCTGAGCCACCGCTGTCGCCTTGGCTAATTGATAGGTTTCAAACCAGGTCCATTTTTTTTCATCTGCGATGGCGAATAATTCCAAAACATCCGCCTGCTCGTCTTCAAAACGCAAGCCATCTCGAGCCATCAGCCGCTGGAAATGTTCCAAGTCAAAATCATTTTTTAACTTGCTTTTAGACTTGCTTGGTGTCACTTCTTCAGTCAGGGTTGGAAATACTTGGCTCAAAGAAACAGAGAGTGCTTCTCCCTCACTTGGAGCCTGCTTCATAGCAGAAACAGCTGTATCCCCAATCTTTTTCTCTAATAATCTGCTATAGACAGAATGGCTTAGAAATTCCTGACTGGAGAGGGGAGAATGAAGCTGCAATTCATAAGTTTCCCCCTTCTGATAAAGGGTCAACAAATCCAAAGCAGATAAGACTTTAAAGGATTGGAGCAAGGTCGGCATGCCGAAGTTTAAGTGATTGAGGATGTGGGAAAAGAGATGCTCCTTTTGCCCACCATCCCAAAAGGTAATGGTATATAGATAGAGGCTCAGTGCCTCCTGACCGATAATCGGGAGGTAGCACTGCACCAGAGAAGAGGTATCTTGCGACACCCGATTATTCTTTATAAAAGAAAAACGGTCATTTGGCTTCATCTATTTTTCCTTTTTCTTTTTTGAGGACTGGGTGATCTGCTGGAGCAGACTCTCCAACTCACTCACATCCTTAAAGCTACGGTAAACACTGGCAAAACGAACATAGGTAATCTCATCCAGCTCTGCCAATTCTTCCATGACTAAAGACCCAATATATTCGCTTTGGATCTCATTTTCACTGCGACTACGGAGTTTTTGCTCAATACGATTGACCACCATGTTGATTTCATCACTCGAAACAGGGCGTTTCTGGGCTGAGCGGATAATCCCATTAAAGATTTTATCTCTCGAAAACTGCTCTCGTGTACCGTCTTTTTTGACGACAACCAGCGTTCTTTCTTCTACTCGTTCATAGGTTGTAAAACGATGCTGGCACTCGTCGCACTCACGTCTTCGACGGATGGTATTTCCTTCTTCTGCTTGTCGACTATCAACAACACTAGACTTGGTAGCCCCACATTTTGGACAACGCATTCATTTCCCTCCTTGTCGTTTTCTTTTCATTATACCATTTTTTGAGCAATTCCCAAAACAATTCTTATTTTTACTTGACAAGTTTTTTGTTTTATTGTATTATTTGATTAGAACAACAAAGACAAAGAAAGGAGACTATGATGTCCTGGTCATTTGATAATACAAAACCGATTTATTTACAGATTATGGAAAAAATCAAATTACAGATTGTTTCCCATGAACTGGAACCCAATCAACAGCTCCCTACCGTGAGAGATTTGGCGAGCGAGGCTGGGGTCAATCCCAATACCATTCAGCGCGCCTTGTCTGACCTCGAACGTGAAGGATTTGTATACAGCAAGCGGACAACTGGTCGTTTTGTCACCGAGGATTTGGACCTCATCCTTCAGTCCCGCAAACAACTTTCCGAGGAGCAACTGCAACAATTCGTCTCTTGCATGCTTCAATTTGGCTACAAAAAAGAAGAACTGCCAAATGTATTAAGCGACTATATTAAAGGAGTTTAAGACTATGACACTACTAGCACTTGAAAATGTAACAAAATCATATGGAGCAACTGCGGCACTTGACAATATCTCACTAGAGATCTCAGCCGGAAAGATTGTCGGGCTCCTTGGACCAAACGGATCCGGAAAAACAACCTTGATTAAACTGATCAATGGCCTCCTTCAACCAAATAAAGGACGTGTCCTCATTAACGGACAGGATCCAAGTCCTGCTACCAAGGCGATCGTTTCCTATCTGCCAGACACAACCTACCTCAATGAAGAGATGAAGGTTAAGGATGCTCTAACCTATTTTAAAACCTTCTACCAGGATTTCAATCTCGAAAAAGCCCAACACCTTTTAGCCGATCTCGGTATTGATGAAAACAGTCGCCTCAAGAAACTATCAAAAGGGAACAAGGAAAAGGTCCAACTCATCTTGGTTATGAGCCGTGAAGCCCGCCTCTACGTTCTGGACGAACCAATCGGAGGCGTGGATCCAGCTGCCCGTGATTATATCCTCAATACCATCATCAATAACTACTCACCAACCTCTACGGTGCTGATTTCAACCCACTTGATTTCAGATATTGAGCCAATCTTGGATGAGATCATCTTCCTCAAAGACGGAAAAGTCGTCCGCCAAGGAAATGTTGATGATATTCGTTACGAGTCAGGTGAATCAATTGACCAGCTCTTCCGCCAGGAATTTAAAGCCTAAGCAAAGGAGATTATTATGTTTTGGAATCTAGTTCGTTATGAATTTAAAAATGTCAATAAATGGTATCTGGCACTCTACGGTGCTGTACTTGCAATTTCAGTTTTGATTGGAGCTTTTATTAGCAGTCTTAGCCAGAGTTACAATCCTAACAATGCTGCTTATTTCATCTTCTTTTTAGTACTAGTCTTTGGAGGACTCAGCGTCACTCTTTGGATTGCAACAATCTTTTTAATCATCCGAAGATTCAAGGGGAGTGTTTATGACCGCCAAGGGTACTTGACCTTGACCTTGCCTGTCTCTGAGCACCAAATCATCATCGCAAAACTTTTAGGTGGTCTTGTCTGGTCCATCTTAGGCTATATCGTCTTTATCTTAAGTATATTGATTATCATCTTCTTAACACCAATTGAAAAAGACTTCACTGCCCTCTATAACTTCATTTCCCCTTATCTCAGCTACGGCTGGCTGTATGCCCTATCACTATTTGTCGGGTCAATCGCATGGATTTTATCCATTTACCTCTCCATCTCTATCGGGCAACTCTTTAACGAGTATCGAACAGCTATGGGAATTTTAGCCTATATCGTCATTGCCATCGTCATTGGTTATGTTTCTCTCTTCTTCAGAATTGAAAATGACTATAACGTGATGGTTGGTACAGAAATTCTGCGCGATCTCTTTTTATCAGCTATCTACTATCTCGGTACCTACTATATCTTGAAAAACAAGGTTAATTTGCAATAAGTTAAAGGTCTAGCGACTCTGTATCGCTAGATCTTTTCTTTTAGATATATTGTATGAAAATGTGGATAAAAAGGAGTATAATAATTTTAAAAGTGATTACTGTATATTGATAAGGAGGGAGCTCTTTATGCTAAGAACCTATGTCACAAAGAAACACTTAACACTTTACTTCTTTTCGATTGCAATCACATGGCTGGAAGCGATTATTACGCCAGCGCTCATTCAGAGTATCGTTGCTAGTTTTACCAATCAAGAACTGGAACTTCTTTGGAAAGTTTTGATTTTGGGGATTCTTGGAAACCTCATCCTCTTACTGGGGCTAGCTGGAAAACGCTATTACTACGCTCGTTTGATTACTGATTTCAAATATGGAATTAAAAGCGCTATTTTCAAGCGATTCCTCAGCAGTTATGATATTGCTGAAAAGGATATTTTGTCTGATTTAGAAAACGACGTCAGCCAGTTAGAAAAAAGCTATATTGAACCGACCGTTATCATTATTTCTTCTCTTGGTTTCACAACCGTCTCCATCCTCTATGCTCTGTGGACTAATTTTTACCTGGGCTTGATTTTTATTCTCTTCTACTCCTTTCCCGTCCTCTGCAGTGCCATCGGGTCAAAACGCCTGGACTCACTTTCTGAAAAGCGATCAAAAATGAATCAGAGCTACCTAACTAGCCTCACAAACTTTATTAGAGGAAACCAGCAGATTCGTCATTATCAGGGACAGGACTTCTTTTTTGCCCGCTATCAAAATCAGTTACATGCTAGTCTGGATGCGGAAATAAGATATGAGAAACAACGTACCCTAAACAGTCTCTTTATCAATAGCATCGATGCCTTTTGCTCCGTTTCCCCTATCGTCATCGGTGGTTTCATGACCTATTATGGTTATTTAAACGCAGCCAGTTTTGTAGCCATTTATCTCGTTTCTCACAATATTGGCTATCAGTTCCAAGAATTAGCCTACTTTACAAATACTCGCAAGGCGACACAATACCTCTGTGAAAAGTACCAAGTACTTTTGACAAATTCTAGTCCTATTTCTGCTAGCACCTTCCAAAACATTTATCCCATCCAACTAGAGAATATCTCTCTAGTAAAAGAAGGACAGGTTCTTTTATCCCCTCTTTCCATGTACATCAAGCAAGGAGAAAAAATAGCCATTATCGGGGAAAGTGGCTCTGGAAAAACGACCTTACTCAATACCATTCATGGCGAGGTGTCTCCGACCAGTGGATGGATTGCATTTGCTGGCAAAAGCCTTTCACGCCAAGAAATCACCAGCGTTAGCTCCTATATCCTCCAAGATAGCCATTACTTTGACACTTTATCTCTGGAAGACAATATCCTTCTAGGAATGCCTAAAAAACGAGAAAGGCTGAATCATATCCTCAAGACAACTGGTTTAGAACATTTGAAAAATCGAACTCTCAGCAATGAAAGTCTATCCGGTGGCGAAAAACAACGACTCGAAATCGCTCGCGCGCTCTATCACGACAGCCAACTCATCTTGGCTGATGAGATTAAGGCCAATCTTGACTTAGAGAATAGCAAAAAGATTAGCGACCTCCTCTTCTCGCTACCTCAGACGGTAATTGAAGTCATTCACCACTATACAGAAGAAGACTTAAAACGCTACGATCAAGTCATTCATTTAAGCAAAGAAAAATAAATCTCTACAAAGTAAAATTGGAAAAAGCAAGGAAGTCTGCTTCCTTGCTTTTTAACTTAAGATCAAACTGGCTACAATGGGACTGACGAAGACATAAAGAATTCCAGTGACACCGATTGCCAAGCCACCCATGGCCCCTGCTACAGAGCCGTATCGAAAGGCCGTACCCGTTCCGACAGCATGACCGGTCCCACCGAGGGAAAGTCCCACCGCAACTGGATCGTCAATCTTCAACCACTTCAAAAGGGTTGGTCCGATCACACTGGTCAAAATCCCAGTCGCTACTACGACGACCAAGGTCACAGTCGTTAAACCTTGCAATTTTTCTGTGATTCCCACTGCCATGGCGGTTGTCACTGACTTGGGAAAGAGAGAAATGGCTAGGAAAAAGTCCATGCCAAATATTTTCGCTACTATGGCAGTGAAGCTAGTATTGACAACTACTGCTAACAGACTACCAAAGAGAATACTCCGTGCATGGTGCTTCATCAAGTGAAAACTCTTATAAAGCGGAATCCCTAGAGCCACGGTCGATGGGACTATCAAGTTATTCAGATAAACCCCACCTTGGTAATAATCTTGATAAGAAATACCCGTCGCCTTAAGGAAAATAATGATAAAAATAGCCGACAACAGCAAGGGTGTTGTCAATGGATGGGGAAAACGTCTGTAAATCAACATTCCCACTAGATAAGCTAGGATAGATAATGCAATCCCAAACAGAGGATTGGATACAAATTCGTTCATTTGGCATCTCCTTTCTCATAATCTCCCTCAAATCGTCTCTTGATAAACTGAACCACTAGGGCAATAAGGATAATGTTGATGACAGCCGCAAAAAAGACAATCAAGACGATGGGCAAGAGATAAGGGGCAATCACATCAAACTTTTCCATGATACCTACTGCTGGTGGCAAAAAGAGAATGGTCATGTTGGCCAGCAAGAAATTTCCTACCATATTGACATGCCTGGTCCTTAGCCACTTGAACTGTAAGGCTAGAAAGAGAATAATCAAACCGATAATACTGCCTGGGATAGGCAGATGAAAGAAACTGGAAATTCCCTCTCCGATTAGAGAAATCACAAAGAGAATCATTAATTGAACATATAATTTCATCCTAAACTCCACGAAATAGACTTCTTGCATACCAGTTTACTCTTTTTTCAGAAAATTTCAAGGAAATATTGCAATTCTTCTCTCTTGCAAGGATTAGTTAAAAGTAGTATAATCATTGCATGCGCAATCATCTTGTGTTGTAGAGACAGTCAGTAATGACTTTGTGATTTTACTTTGAAAAGAAAGGAGAAAGCAATGACCTATTTGGAAAAGTGGTTTGACTACAACCGCCGTCAAAAGGAAATGGAAGCCTTGTTGGAAGAAACTATTGCCCAGCAGAGTGAACAAAGACTGACCTTGAAAGAGTTTTACCTGCTCTACTATCTGGACCTCGCTAATGAAAAATCCTTACGGCAGATTGATTTACCTGATAAACTCCATCTCAGTCCCAGCGCTGTTTCTCGAATGGTGGCCCGACTAGAAGAGAAAAACTGCGGTTTGCTTAGTCGCCGGTGTTGCGATCAGGATAGACGGGCTAGCTTTATCTGCCTGACTGACGAGGGACAGACAACCCTAGCTTACCTGCAAAAGGCCGTCGAGGAAAGGCTGGAGACAAGTCTTGATTTCATTTCATAATCAGATTTTTTTAAAAAAAGTTGCGTGCGCAATCATTTTTCTTGACATTCCTCTTTTCATGGAGTACAATAAAGTCAAGATCGAACAAAGGAGTTTTATATGATCGAAATTACTTATCTAGACGCCAGCAAGCAAGAGAGAACTATGACTTTCGAGTCTTACCAAGACTTTGAGCGTTCTCAACATGCCTGCCTTATCGGCGTCGCGGATTACTACACTGTCCAAAAATTAACCTACAATGGTCATGATTTGGACTACCATGGGACTTATGGAGATGTCTTCTTCTATCTCATGAAACAAGATTTAAGCCAATATAACTAAAAAAGGAGAAATACAATGGCAAAAGCAATTACAGATGCAACATTTGAACAAGAAACAAAAGACGGTTTGGTCTTGGTAGACTTCTGGGCAACTTGGTGTGGTCCATGTCGTATGCAAGGTCCAATCTTGGACAAATTGTCTGAAGAACTTTCAGAAGATGTTTTGAAAATCGTTAAAATGGACGTTGATGAAAATCCAAACACAGCTCGTGCCTTTGGAATCATGTCTATCCCAACTCTTCTCTTCAAGAAAGATGGCCAAGTGGTAAAACAAGTTGCTGGAGTACACACAGCAGAACAAATCAAGGCTATCGTTGCTGAATTGAGCTAATCACACGAGAGACCAAGTGCTTTATTTGGTCTCTTTTTTCTTGCCCTTTGCCATTTTTCAAAAAATATGCTAGACTGTATGTAGAATATTACGATGTTTGGGACATGCCATCGCTAAAAAAAACCTCTAATTGGTATTTTTTAGCTCCCCTCAAGGGAGCTTTTTGCGTTCTCTGAACATTTCCCATTTTAGAAGGAGTACTATGAAACGTCAATCAGCCTTGGTCGTCTTTAGCGGCGGTCAAGATTCTACAACCTGCCTCTTTTGGGCTAAAGAACACTATGAAACAGTCGAAGCCGTCACCTTTGCCTACGGCCAACGCCATCATCTCGAAATTCAAGTTGCTAGAGAAATCGCTAAGGAACAAGGCATTCGTCATCACATCTTAGATATGTCTCTTCTGGGACAAATCACTGAAAATGCCCTGACCTCTGATCTGGAGATCGAGCAAAAAGAGGGAGAGGTTCCCAATACCTTCGTTGACGGTCGCAACCACCTCTTTCTGTCCTTTGCGGCAGTTCTTACCAAGCAACGAGGCATTAAAGATATCGTGACAGGTGTCTGCGAGACAGACTTCTCAGGCTACCCTGACTGCCGAGATGTCTTTGTCAAATCTCTCAATGTTACTCTCAACCTTGCCATGGATTACGACTTTGTTATCCAAACACCTCTCATGTGGCTAGACAAGGCTGAAACTTGGGAGTTAGCCGACCAACTTGGTGCCTTTGACTACGTTCGTGAGAAGACCTTAACCTGCTACAATGGGATTATCGGTAGTGGCTGTGGAGATTGCCCAGCCTGCCACCTGCGTCAGCATGGCCTTGATGTTTATCTCTCACAGAAAGGAGTGGGCTAATGTTTTTTGCACCCAAAGAAATCAAACAGGAAACTGGGGAGTCTCTTGTCTACAATCCTCACAGAACCTTGGTATCAAAAGAGTTTACTTTCGACGCTGCCCACCACCTCTTTCACTATGAGGGAAAATGCAAATCCCTGCACGGCCACACTTATCATCTGCAGATTGCTGTCAGTGGATTTTTAGATGAACGGGGTATGACCTACGACTTTGGAGATATCAAAGCGATCTACAAGAACTACATAGAACCCCACTTGGATCATCGCTATCTCAATGAAACCCTGCCTTATATGAACACGACTGCTGAAAATATGGTTTACTGGATTTTTCAAACCATGAGCCAAGAGTTGCCAGACGAGCGCAATCTCCGTTTGGAATACGTTCGTCTCTATGAGACTCCGACTGCCTTTGCAGAGTTTAGACGGGAGTGGTTAGATGACTAGGGAACGTGTCCTCAAACTACCAGTTCTGGAAATCTTTGGCCCAACCTTTCAAGGTGAAGGTCGTGCCATCGGGCAGAAAACCATGTTTGTCCGTACTGCTGGTTGCGACTACCATTGCGACTGGTGCGACTCTGCCTTTACTTGGGATGGTTCTGAAAAGCCAACTCGCATGACCGCTGATGAAGTCATTGCTGCCTTAGATAAGCTAGGAAGCTACGACTATGTAACCCTATCTGGCGGAAATCCCGCTATCCTAGCAGCCAACATGGCTCAACTCGTCACCAAGCTCAAAGAACGTGGTGTCACTCTGGCCGTTGAGACTCAAGGTTCTCGCTGGCAAAATTGGTTAAAAGATATCGACCAAGTCACTCTGAGTCCCAAACCTCCTTCATCCAAGATGGAAGTCAACTTCGAGACCTTGGACTTTATCGTTTCCCAATTGGATCCAGACAAGGTCACCTTTAAAATTCCTGTCTTTGACGATGCAGATTTGGCCTTTGCTAAAGGGATTCAAGAACGTTACCAACCAGATGTTCTTTTCTTATCAGCAGGAAATCCTGAGCCCAAGGCTACAGGTAATATTGTTCAAGACCAACTAGACCGCCTCAAAGAACTCTGGGAACGCGTCGCTGCTGACGATAGCTGGGGCAATGTCCGCGTCCTTCCTCAACTCCATACTCTCCTCTACGACAACCAACGTGGTGTTTAAATTAGAAAGAAAAAATCATGTCACAACAAGAAGAAATGAAAAATCTAAGCCTCCTCGGCAACAAAGAAACCAACTACATTTTTGACTATCAACCAGAAGTCCTCGAATCTTTTGACAATCGTCATGTGGAAAATGACTATTTCATCAAATTCAACTGTCCTGAATTTACCTCTCTTTGCCCAATCACTGCTCAACCAGACTTTGCGACCATTTATATTTCCTACATTCCTGACAAGCTCTGTGTCGAGTCAAAATCCCTCAAACTCTACCTCTTTAGCTACCGAAATCATGGGGATTTTCACGAAAACTGTATCAACACCATAGGGAAAGACTTGGTCAACTTGCTAGACCCTCGCTATTTAGAAGTCTGGGGAAAATTCACTCCGCGCGGTGGCATTTCAATTGACCCCTACTACAACTACGGTAGACCTGGAACCAAGTATGAAGGCTTAGCAGAACAACGCCTCTTCCAACACGACCTTTATCCAGAGAAAATTGACAACCGCTAAACTCATACTCAATGAAAATCAAAGAGCAAACTAGGAAGCTAGCCGCAGGTTGCTCAAAGCACTGCTTTGAGGTTATAGATAAGACTGACGAAGTCAGCTCAAAACACTGTTTTTGAGGTTGCAGATGGACGCTGACGTGGTTTGAAGAGATTTTCGAAGAGTATAATACGAAAAAGCCCTGTTCCTCAAACTGAGGAGCAAGGCTTTTTGAGTTTCAATTATTCTTCTGTTCCAAGGCAGTTTTTTGCAACAAGAGCTGCAAGAACACCACCAACGATTGGAGCAAGGATGAAAATCCATACTTGTTGAAGGGCTGCGCCACCTACAAAGACAGCTGGTGCCAAGCTACGAGCTGGGTTAACTGAAAGTCCAGTGATGTTCAATCCCACAAGGATCATTGCCATCAAGGACAAACCAATCACCAAACCAGCAATCGCACCATTGCCCTTGCTTGCTGATGTTACAGTCATGATAACCAAGACAAACAAGAAAGTTGCGATGACTTCAAACAAGAATCCACCAAAGACAGTGACACCGTTTGCCAAGGCATTTTCACCAAGACTAGCAGTTGACATGCCTGAGTTAGACAAGAGGAAGAATACCGCAGCTGACGCAAGGAAAGCTCCAACTACTTGCCCAAGGATGTAGCTTACAAGCTCTGAAGATGACAAACGTTTGTTTACAAACATAGCGATCGAAACCGCTGGGTTCAAGTGAGCACCTGAAACAGTTCCAATTGAGAAAGCTGCAACCACAATTGCCAAACCAAAGGCAAAAGCAATTCCAAGGTGTCCAAGGCCATTAAGACCATTTCCAAAAACAACAGCCCCTGTTCCGATGAACACAAGCATAAATGTACCGATTAATTCAGCAACAAATTTTTTCATGATAAGTCTCCTTTTTTTAAACTATGTATTAGTCTATCAAAAGAAGGAAAGGGTTTCAAGAAAATTGATTGGAAAGTTATTTTAAAATCATGAAACGACTCGCTTAGACTTAGTACTGAAAGGATTGAATGGCTTCTTTCAAGTCATCATGTATACTATTTCTCTGGTCAAGTTGGATATAGACTTCCAACAGACAGGATCTAAAGTTGGAAAATTTATAAAAATCTTCCCTTTCTTCTATCGGAAAGTCAACAGTTTTTATCCAAGAAGCTACTCGCTCTTGCTCTAATTTTCCTTGCAAAATGGGTTCATAAAGTACTCTCGCTAAACGCCAATCCTCATCATTTGTAAAACGAATGGTAATTCTTTTAAATAGTTGGTCAAGTACATCAAATACTTCATGATCTCTATTTTTAAGAAAGTCTGGATGACAAACGACTTCAGTCAAAAGGTCAGCCCCATGCGCAAAAGCGTGAACCCAACCATACTGACTTGAAAAACCTGTCGTATCCTTTTCTTTTGAAAGATAGTGCAAGCCTTGATTTAAAAGGATATTACGAATTTCTGATTTCAACCCCTGATAAAAAATCGATTTCTGGTTGGCATCCGCAGACAATAGATTTGCATAAATAAGCGCCCTAAAAGAACGTTTAAGAGTTGAAACCCCTCTACTATCAATCTCTTTGTATAGACCTTCATCAGATGAGACTTCTTCTGAGATAAACTGAAACTGCTCAAGGGAAAACAACTCTTCTTGAATCCCTCTAGCCAAACTCGTAAAAACAAGTTCGTCTCGAATTTCTGGAGAGGCATCTCCTAAATGCTCAAGCAACCACTGAATTTCTTCTTGGCTATAGCTTGGTTTTTCTTCTATCACTTTTCTTTGTAATTTTCGACGCATCTCAAGTACCTCTACATTTCTAGTAACTTATCAAAAAGTCATCCGCAGATGTCTTTGAAGAGGAATATTTGGAAAAATAGTTGGAGGGGGAAATCGAGAAGGTATAGGGCATGGTTAAAAAACTATTTTTTCTTTTTCGGAGTTAAATCTTCAAAAGATGCACTATTTTTACTAATAGTCTCGCTAATTGCTTTTTGTCCTAAACCATTAATTGAACTATCCATTTGAGCTGCTAAAGTCGTTACAGCTGTCTTATTTGTCATAGCAAGAACCCCTATCTCCTCATCGTACTTATCTACAATACCTTTTCTACCTGATTTTATAGGAGGAGCACAAAATGCTTTGATAGCTGCTCTTTCTAATGTTTTTTTGATTTCTCGTCTGGCTGATTCTGACATAGGTCCAATCAAAGCATCTATGACTAAATCCACTAGCATTTCTTCTGCCTCCTTTCTAACTCATATAAGTCTTTTCTTTGACTATAACTCTCTTCTAACTCTTTTTCTAAGCGAGATCGCTCTTTTCGGTACTGAGTCTGCAACTCTTCATCTTTTGCCTCTATTTTAGCATACTGCCGAAGATACTCACTACTCGTCTCACTTGAATAAGATTCCAATAACATCAGAAATTGATGGTGCTCCCCATCGTCTCCAGATTTCTGTCTACCAAAATCATAAGCAATGTTCTCAAACTCCTCATATAGTCTTGTCAACTGAGAACGATTATGATCTAAACTTTCATAGGATTCTTCTATTTTCTTCTTAGCAGTTCTATAGTCATCCTCCAAGGACCAAAGTCCCTCTTCTTGCTTTTTTATTTTCACTTGGATTTCTTCTAGTTTGTCCATTGATTAATATCCCTTGCCAAGCTTTCGTCTCCTTCAACCGCCTGTTCAACACCTTTCTGAATGTTGGTTTCCAAATCCGTAAAGGCTTTTACAATCGCAGCTGATTTACTTACTTTTTCATCAAAATGTCTCTGAGTCTCACCCACAATACTATCATACGTTACCCCAGCTTCTACATAGACATCCTCTATCTCATCATAAGTTAACTCTGTTACAAACCAGGGAACTTCCTTACTTTTATCGTAGAGTGTTTCAGCATCCGCAACTGCTTTTTTCGCCACTGCCTCAATCTCGCTGTGTCCGTTGCTGACACTCTCTGTCATTGCTGTCGCAACAGCAGTTGCTTGGACGCTGTCCAAGAAAAACATCTCATGGCTACTTATACTACCATCTGATAAAAATTGGGTACTCAACTGCTTTAGAAGTCGATTTTTGACACCTTGTAATTTCTTCAGAGTTTCATAGTTCTTCTTTTCAAGTCCAGTCATCTTCTCTGGACTCTGATTTTCCAAAATATCTTTGATTTGGTTAATTTGATTTTTATCACCCGTAATATCTGGATCAATACTGTGCCCACCGGAATTTTCAAGCAGATAATCTTCCCCCAAGTATACACCTAAAAAAGGTTTTGAGATATTGTTAAGAAAGTCATCTTGAGTCCGGATTCGTACTACTTGACCTGTGAATGTCTTTTGTTTATTGATTATCTTCTCCCTTGCCGAATCCCACGGAGTCAGATAATCTATGATTTTATCTTTAGATTCGATAAGACCTTCTAAATAGAGAGGCGCTGAGTTATATACCACAGTACGCGGAGCGTTATACTCTAAGGCCACCCTCTGAGCGATGTTACCTCCTAAAGAATGTCCAGTTAGAGTAATATTATCCCCATATCTCTGTCGAATCCTTTCATAAAATTTGAAAGCTTCATCATAATGAAAACCGAGCGCCATGGCTATACTACCGACATCTGTAGCGACATCCTTGACTATATCCGCATTAGGATTCGTTCCCGTATAGGCAATAATCACCTCTCCACTGTCCTTATCTAGGAAGGCTGTACCACTTGTGCCAGCGGAATCATCATGAAAATCATCTAGATATTGGAGGTTAGAGGGGATAGTCTTCAATTTATTAACTTCCCTAACCAGTTTATTTTTATCATTTCTGATATCCGACTGTTGAACTCGAACATTTTCAAATTCGTAAGTCAGATTAGACGCATCTAAAGTTGGAATTCCACTATTGGCCATTATATACCTCCGCATTTGATACTGTTTCTCTAAAATAATAGCCATCATTGTAATCTAGTAAAATTGAGTAGTAGTAATAACCCTCGTTTTGTAGAGAACTTCCAATCTCTAGTACGGATGTTTCAGAATCATTTTTATGAAAATAATTATTTATTACCTCGTTTTCTGTAAAATATAAAATACTAAAACCATTTGTCACGTTATTATACGATTTCTCTTTTAATCTTAACTTAGAAAATTCTGTTTTATTTAAAGTCAACTTTTGAAATAAAAATCTGTCAAACTTCCACATTTTTTTAGCGGTTTCTTCATTAGAAAAAATAAATTTGTTGTCTACATATTGAACACTTACTAACTCCTCTTCGATTTTTGGTGCATCATCCTTCGCTGGAATTTTAGCAAGAGTACCTGTTATTGTATGCGATGTTGCATCACCTTTCAGCTTAATTTCTGTGATAAAATCGTCAATTCCATCACTTTTCTTTTTAAAATAGACCTGCTCAATCTCAAACCCTTCTGGAAATTGCTTAAACAAATCAAACAAATTTTCAGTTGGATAGACACGACTGACCTCAGAGACTTTGTTCTCAATCCATTCTCGACTATTTTTATTTTCTCCACATCCTGTTAATCCTATCATGATCAATCCTCCTAAAAGTACCATTGTGAGAAATATGCGTTTTTTCATAACCTTCTCCTTATTTATAACATTCAATTAAACAACTAATCATAGTTCCCTTATACTATACCATAAAAGCAACATTTCCTTGCATCTTGTTCAAATTCTTAAGTCAGATTAGACGCATCTAAAGTTGGAATTCCACTATTAACAAATTTTTTATCCACCATTGAGTCTCCTTTTAATTTGACACGGTTTCTCTAAATGAATAAACATTGTCGTAGTTGATAGTTACTGAATAATAGTAATAATCATCGTTTCGGTATGAACTTCCAAAACCTAATATTGCCTGTTCGTTTTCATGTTTTTTAAAATACTGATTGATAGTTTGATTCCGAACCAAATAATCAATATCAAATGCACCATTATTGCCATTATAATTTTTAGATTTCATAGATAATGAAGATAGAAAAGAGTGATTAATTGTTAACTTTTGAAATAAAAATCCATCAAAAGGCCATAATTCTTTCGCCTTCTTCTCATCAGAAAAGATAAACTTCCCATCAATATAATCTACTTTTATAGTTTCTTCTGGCTTTTCAGTAATATCATCAGAAGCACGTGTTTTAGTTAGTACTCCAGAAATTGTTTGATTACTACTATCTCCTTGTAAAGTTATTTCGATGATATAGGTTCCACGTTTTATAAATACTTGATTTACTTTGAACCCCTCCGGAAATTGCTTAAACAAGTCAAAGAGATTTTCAGTTGGATAGACACGACTAACCTCGGAGACTTTGTTTTCAATCCATTCTCGGCTGTTCTTATTTTCTCCGCACCCTGTAAATCCTATCATTAACAATCCTCCTAAAAGTAACATTGTGAGAAATATGCGTTTTTTCATAACCCTCTCCTTATTTATGATATTCAACAAAATAGCTAATCATAGTTCCCTTATAATATACCATAAAAGCAACATTTCCTTGCATCTTATTCAAATTCATAAGTCAGGTTCGCTGCATCCAGAGTTGGAATTCCACTACTCACCATTATTCAATTCTCCATTAGACACTATTTCTCTAAAATAATAACCGTCTTTGTAATCAACATTTACAGAATAGTAATAATAATCATTACTCTGCAAAGAGCTCCCAAATTCTAATACGCCATTTTCAAGATCATCCTTTTTAAAAAATTTGTTTATTATTGGATCATTCACACTATAAGATATGTCAAAACCATTAGTTACACTGTTATAACTCTTACTTTCTAATTTAAACTCAGATAAAATACTTTTATTAATCGTTAATTCTTGAAACAGAAAACCTTTAAAATCCCAAATTTCCTTTGCTCTTTCTTCATCTGAAAAAATAAATCTCTGTTCTATGTAGTTAACATCAATAATATCTGTCTTTTTTTCTAACTTCAAATCTTTTCGAATTAATTTACCAGTTATCGTCTTGAACTGACTATTTCCGGTTAAATATATTTTTATGCTAATTTTATCATTCATATATACTTGATAGACCTCAAACCCCTCCGGAAATTGCTTAAACAAGTCAAACAGATTCTCGGTTGGATAGACACGACTAACCTCAGAGACTTTGTTCTCAATCCATGTTCGACTATTTTTATTTTCTCCACATCCCGCCAATCCTATCATTATCAATCCTACTAACACTAACATTGCGAAAAACGCACGTTTTTTCATAATCCTCTCCTTACTTATAATGTTCAATAAAACAGCTGACCATAGCTCCCTTATAATATACCATAAAAGCAATATTTCCTTGCTTCTTATTCAAGTTCGTAAGTCAGATTAGAAGCATCTAAGGTCGGCACATTACTATTTGGCATCTATCTTCTCCATACTCTTACTTTTTCCTGTTATAAGTTCTGAATGAGATATATTTTCTCCGTCAAAAACCACAGGATAACCGTATTCATAGCCAATAGTTGCAGAGTGGTCTGCACTAATAAAAAGGTCTAACGACTCACTTGATTGTATATGGAAGTAGTCCTGAATAATTTTACTATTTACATTTTTATAAGTAATAGAAGCATCACCAGTCTCCCAATTATAGTACGTTTTTTTGAGTTCAAATCGAGATAGAACTGCTTTATTTAGTTCTAACTTTTGAAATAAAAAACCATCATAAAACAAATCATCTTTAGAAACTTCTGGATTCAAAAATTCCAATCCTTTTTCAGTGTACACAATACGACTTTCTAAAAGCACTTTTTCTTCATAAGGATTACCTCGAGCTTCTATTCTTTTAAAATTACCAGTTATTTCTTTTGTTTCTGCATTTCCTACGAGTTCAATCTTCTGATAACGAGAATAGTCCTTCGTCTCATCGTAAGTATCAATACTTCTAATCTCAAACCCTTCCGGAAATTGCTTAAACAAATCAAACAGATTTTCAGTTGGATAGACACGACTAACCTCGGAGACTTTGTTTTCAATCCATTCTCGGCTGTTCTTATTTTCTCCGCACCCTGTAAATCCTATCATTAACAATCCTCCTAAAAGTAACATTGTGAGAAATATGCGTTTTTTCATAACCCTCTCCTTATTTATAATCAGTTCAATCAGGATATTTAAAATGTTATCAAATTAATTAGAAACACTATTTCTATCATCTATCCAACTTGAAACTATCTCACTCATTCCATCATTTGGGTTATCCTTAAAAGCAATATTAACATTCAATCGATAACCTTTTGTATTATTATAAGATTCCGCTCCACTTATTGATAACATGTGTTCTCCTTTTGAATTAAGGAAATTATTTATCGTAGAGTCATCACTAAAATAATAGATTTCAAACACATTGCGATTTGAAAAATATTGAAACTTTTCAAGCTTCATTTGAGATAAAACATCTCTATTCAAACTTAATTTTTGGAATAGAAAACCTTTATAATCCCAAATTTTTTCCGCTACCTCATTGTTAGAAAATATAAATTCACCATCTTTATATTCTACATCAACATGCTCTTTCACTTCTTCTTTATATGGATCAGTAGAGATTTGTATAGTATCTATCTTTCCTTTTATGGTTTGACTTTCTTCATCTCCATCTAAGGAAACTATTGTTCTGAGCGAATCCTTATAGAATGTTTGAGTAATATTAAACCCTTCCGGAAATTGCTTAAACAAATCAAAGAGATTTTCAGTTGGGTAAACACGACTGACCTCAGAGACTTTATTCTCAATCCATGCTCGACTGTTCTTATTTTCTCCACATCCTGTTAATCCAATCATGATCAATCCTACTAAAACTAATATTGCTAAAAAAATGCGTTTTTTCATAACCTTCTCCTTATTTATAATATTCAATAAAATAGCTGACCATGGTTCCCTTATAATATACCATAAAAGCAATTTTTCCTTGCATCTTATTCAAATTTATAAGTCAGATTCGCTGCATCCAGAGTAGCAATACCACTGTTCGCTGTATCCTTTTTACTCATACTTCTCTCCTAATTCGATACTCTCTCCTTAAAATAATAGCCATCATTAAAATCAACAGTAATAGAATAGTAATAAAAATCATCTAATCTCAAAGAACTACCAAATCCTAGCACTGTTTCAGCTTGTTGCTGTTTATTAAAATATTGGTTAATCGTTGTGTTTTTAATAATATAATCTATATCAAAAGAACCATTGTTTCCATTAAAATGTTTGTTTTTTAATGATAATTTGCTTAAAAATCCTTTATCTATACCAAGTTTTTGAAACAAGAAACCATCAAACTTCCATATTTTTTTAGCAGTTTCTTCATCAGAAAAAATAAATTTGTTGTTTACATATTGAACACTTACTACCACTTCATCGCTCTTCGGTGCATCATCCTTCGCTGGAATTTTAGCAAGAGTACCCGTTATTGTATGCGAAGTCGCATCACCTTTCAGCTTAATTTCTGTGATAAAATCGTCAATTCCATAACTTTTCTTTTTAAAATAGACCTGCTCAATCTCAAACCCCTCCGGAAATTGCTTAAACAAGTCAAACAGATTCTCGGTTGGATAGACACGACTGACCTCGGAGACTTTGTTCTCAATCCATTCTCGACTATTTTTATTTTCTCCACATCCTGCTAATCCTATCATAATCAATCCTCCTAAAAGTAATATTGCGAAAAACGCGCGTTTTTTCATAACCTTCTCCTTATTTATAATATTCCATAAAACAGTTAACTTTAATTCATTTATAGTATATCAAAAAGTAACTTTTAAAACTAAATCTAGTAAACAGAAGAAAATCTATTCTTAGTTTATACCGAAAGATAAAATTATATTTACCATAAATATAAACACGCTATCTGCTAGTATGACACTTGGATTCCGAGAAACCAAAGTAATTCTGTTTGACTTCCCTTTCTTTCATGTTAAAAGTTATATCACTTTCAATTTGAGATATAGAAATCCTATATTCATGGTATAATGGATTATGAAATAAAAACAATGGCAAAGGAGACTACCATGAGAAAAAAGTTTAGAGTTTATTTTCTAACCACTGCAACGATTTTAGCATTTGGCCTCGTCGGCTGTTCATCTAAACCATCAACCACTGCTACAAGCAATACAGAAGGTACTACAAATACAGAGACAGCAATCTACCATAAGAAAGATGTAACTGGTCCTGCTGCTTCATTTGACTGGAATGCCAAAGTTGAACCTACCAACTATGAGAGAACCTTTGTTGAAACCAACAGTGGCAGTCAATTTAATAAAACTTTAGATCGCACGAAAGAGGCGGCAGAGAATCTTGAAAAAAAGAAAAAGGAAATTTCGGATCCTAAGGTTCAAACAGCCCTCAAATTAGTGGATGCTGTCTTTGTCAATCAAGAAAATTTTGACCTAGTTGTGAAATCAGCGGGTGCTAGCAATCAAGAAGAGTTATTTGATAAGATTTGGAACGAATATTTAGTCCCTGAGTTAACTAAAATCCGTCCGAATTTTTCAAATGATACCATCTTTGAGTATAAGGGAGAAAAATATCCTCTGAAAATTTATGCACCAATGTTTTTCAAGGTCAACACCAATGCATTAGGAAAAGCAGGTGCCTATACTCTTGAGGACTATAAGGTAGAAGGCGACTTGGTTTATTTGAAATTTATGTCCCCATCTGTAGATACTTACCAATATGAAGTCAAAGCATCCTATCACACAGACAGTCTCGAATTCTTTCAAGGACTGGCAGAAGAACAACAAAAGGTTCTTGAAACAGACTATGCTAAAGCCCTAAATATTCGATTTGTTTATCAATTAGCGGCGCTTGATTTTAAAGCAAATAACTATGTCGATTTAGAGGGAATGGATTATCTTGATCGTAACACTCATTACCTCGCCATAAAAGTGGATAATAATGGTGAAGCTAGCCTTGATAATGAAAATCTCGCCAACCTTTTACAAATTAGCATGAAGGCTTCAAATGAAGCCAATAAAGGAAAATTTGAATAAATCTTTAAAGCATGAAAAAATCACCTAAAACAGGTGATTTTTATGTATTCATCTTATCGATAAAGCATCTTAAAACCGACACTGGATAACCTTACTCTCCCAACTCAGCACTGTAGGCGATAATCTGGTCAACTGTTTCAGACAGAAACTGAATCGTATCACGGAGTGGTTTGTCCGTTGAAATATCCGCTCCGATAATCATGGCTGACTCAAGCGGTGTCTTACTACCACCTGATTTAAGAAGATTGAGCCAATCTTCAGCTCCGGTTTCTGAATGTTTCAGATGGAGGTAGCCAGCTGTCGAGATGACAAGACCAGCAGAGTAGGTGTAGCTATACAAGCCCATGTAGTAGTGAGCTTGGCGCATCCAAGTCAAGGCCGCATCGTCGTCAATTTCAATGGCATCTCCCCAGAAATCTGTCAAAACTTCCTTCATAATGCTGTTGAGCTTGCTTGCTCCAAAGGTCTCCCCTTCTTCAATCAATGTATAAACCTTACGCTGAAAGGCTGCTTCCAAGAGGTGGGTGATGAAATTATGGAAGTAGGTATCTGTCAAGCGGTGAGCAAGGGCAAAGCGTTTTTGACGCGGGTCATCAGATTGGTGCTCCAAGTAATCACTTAAAAGCAATTCATTGAAGGTTGATGGAGCTTCGACATAGTAAGTAGACATGTGGGCATTGAAGTAACTTTGGTGATTGTCTGAAAAGATAAATTGACCAGAATGCCCAATTTCATGAATCAAGGTATAGACATCACTCAAACGGCCTGTCCAGCTCATAAGGACATAAGGGTGCACGCGATATGGATCCGCCGCATAACCGCCAGAATCCTTGCCACTATTGGCAGCGAAGTCCACCCAACGTTCTTCTTGATAGCGAGCAACTTCCTGACAATATTCTTGTCCCAAAGGTTCTACTGAATTCATGACCAAATCATAGGCATCATCAATAGTCACTTCAGGATTAAGGGCGCTGTCCAAGTCCAATTTCCAGTCTGCAAAAGTCATCTTTTCAAGACCATTGACCTTGGCAACATGCTTGAGGTATCTCTGAGCGACTGGCGCAAAATCCTTCATGATAAGGTCAATCTGGCGGTCAAACATGGCACGATCTACTTCCTGCTCAGCTAGGAGATAATCAAAGACTGAGTCGTAGCCCTTCATATCTGCCAAGAGTTTTTCAGACTTGACTTGGGCTAAATAGGCTGCTGCTGCCGTATTTTGGTGCTTACGAAGTCCCTCTGAGAAGGAACGGAAGGATTTCTCACGAACCTCAGCGTCCTCGTGGTTTTGGTAGAAATTCTCATAAGTCACAAAGCTGTTTTTGTAGGTCTTACCATGGGCTTCAAAGTCAGCCATTTCGAAATCCCCAGCTCGCATCTTAGTATAGATGTCCTGTGGACTATAGAAAACTTCACCGAGATTGGTCAAGACCTTCTCAACATCTGCCCCGAGATAGTGGGCTTTTTTGATTTTAGCTTGACGAATGGCAGCTGTCAAATGTGGCAATTCACCCAAACGGTCCAAGACTTCCTCATCTGCAGCGACTAAGGCATCGTCAAAGAAGGTCAAGGCTACACTGGCATCTGTTTCAAATTCCATCCCAGCTTGGGCGATATTAGCGAACTCTTCATTGCTATAGTCTGTCGTCTGAGGCATAAAGGCATAATTGCCGATATGGCTCATCTGGATATAGATTTGTTCCAATTCTGCAAAGGCCTTTTCAAAATCCTCAAAAGTGTGAAGATTGCCCTTGTAGTCACGGCTAAATTGGTTAATATCTTCGCGAGCTTTCTCGATTGCACGCAAGAAATCCTCACGGTCTTGGTATAGGGCAGTTAAATCCCAAAGTTCCTTCTCTTGGAATTCTGAACGGTTTTTTTGTTCCATTTTCTTCCTCTTATTTCTCTAATTCTAATAAAACACTAAGAGCTGATAAAGCATAAAGTGGTGCTGTTTCTGCTCGCAAGATGCGAGGTCCTAGGCCTGCCAAGACGGCTCCTTTAGATTCAAAACTTTCAATTTCTGCAGGTGAGAGACCGCCTTCTGGGCCAAAGATAAAGAGCAATTTGGCTCCTTTTTCAAGACCAGTGACTGCTTGTAAGAGCGCAGCGGCTTCTCCCTCTTTTGCTGATTCTTCATAGGCCACTACAATAGAGTCAAACTGGTCCAGCTGGGCTAGAAAATCTGCTTTTTTCTCAAAAAGCTGAATACTTGGAACGATATTACGTTTACTTTGTTCTGCTGCTCCAAGGGCGATTTTTTCTAGTTTTTCAACCTTTTTGCCCAATTTCTTACCATCCCACTTGGCAACGGACCAGTCTGCAGGAAAGGCCCAGATTTGACTGGCTCCCAGTTCCGTCACTTTTTGAGTGATGAACTCTAGCTTGTCTCCCTTGGGAAATCCAGATGCAATGGTCACTTGGACTGGCAGTTCTACATTGTCAGCTAATTCTTCGAGCAATTCAAACTGACGGGCTTCCACATTTAGCACGCGCGCCAAACGCTTAATGCCATCCTCAAAGACCAAAATAACCTCATC
The DNA here is from genome assembly GCA_963515155.1 of Streptococcus oralis. Lineage (GTDB taxonomy): Bacteria > Bacillota > Bacilli > Lactobacillales > Streptococcaceae > Streptococcus > Streptococcus oralis_CW. The sequence goes on from CAUPXG010000002.1 coordinate 216,914, forward strand.
ATCTTCTTTCAAGCGCATGACCTGAAACATATGCTTGCTGGTTTCCTTGTCCTCAATGGTGACAGGAGAGATAGGACTGCCTTTGATAAAATACTGCTGCATGCTAGCCTCCAATCACACCAGAAATATCCTTGGTCTTCTTAAAGACACAGGCATTCCATTCCCCTTGAATCATGTGGGTTTCAAGGAAAAATCCAGCTGACTCAGCTGACTCGCGCACCATGTCCCACTTGTCCTTGATAATGCCACTCATGATCAGGTAGCCTTCGTCCTTGACCAAACGATAAGCATCGTCTGTCAGATGAATGAGAATATCCGCCAAGATATTGGCCACAATGACATCTGCTTCAATCTCCACACCCTTGAGCAAATCTCCAGCAGCAACATGGATGTTTTCCATGCCAGGGTTGAGCTCAATATTTTCCTGAGCCACCCGAACCGCCACATCATCCAGGTCGTAAGCGAAAATTTCCTTAGCGCCAAGAAGTGAGCTGGCAATAGAAAGGACACCTGAACCAGTCCCCACATCTAGCACCGTTTCGCCACCACGAAGAACCTGCTCCAAGGCAAAGAGGCTCATCTTGGTGGTTGGATGCGTCCCAGTCCCAAAAGCCATGCCTGGATCCAGTTTGATAATCTTTTCTCCAGCAGTCGCCTCATAGTCTGTCCAAGATGGCACGATGGTCAAATCATGAGTGATGCGAGCTGGCTCATAGTATTTCTTCCAGTTGTCAGCCCAGTCTTCCTCAGCTAAGGCTGTTGTACCCATCTTGACATCTCCCAAATCCATAAAATCTGTCAATTCTGCTAGGCGAGCCTGCAAGTCCACCTCAACTACAGCTACATCAACCGTATCAGGATAGTAGGCGGTCACTACGATTTCTTCTTGTTGCTCAACCTCTGGGAAAATTTCGCCAAAACGATCCACATTTCCCACATAATCCATGCTGTCTTCAATCGCAACACCTTGGGCACCTAACTCAATTAAGAGATTGGAAACCAATTCCTCTCCCTCACGCTTAACTGTTACTTTTAACTCTTGCCATGTTTCCATCATTAAGATACCAAGCCCGTAAAACACAAAGCCAAAATAGGAAACTCTCTGAAGACGCTTGTATCTAAGAGAAGTTTATCTTTTTTGCACAGTGTTTAGGGCGGGTTCAGTTTAGAAATGTAACCGAACCATCCTTTCTATTTATCAATCATTTTATTCATGTAAACCATATCCATACCTTCTTTTTCAGGCTCGATATGGGTTTGACGGTAGCCATTTTTCTCATAAAAGGCAACCATCCCCGCATCCTGTAATACCGTACACAAATCCCACTGTTTAATCGTTGGAAATTCCTTTTCCAGCAATCTCAATCCCTCAGAACCATAACCTTTTCCTTGATACTGGGGCAAAATCGCTGCCGTTCCCAACCAAGCCTCCGTCAATTCCTCATTGGTCTGAACTCGTAAAAATCCGATATTTTCGTCCTTTTCTTTCACAAAGTAGTAATAGCTATTGGGACGCTCAACCAATTTCCACTTGATTCGTTCACGATCCTCTAGATAGGGATCATACTCATCTTGGTATTTCTCATAGACTGCCTTAAAACTGGCTCTTTGAATAGAAATGATGGTTTCTAAATCTTCTGCTACTGCTCGTTCTAGTCTAATCATAGTTACTCTCCATATAATCCCTCACCCTATCCTGCAACTGGGGTACAACCCTATCTGAGCCAAGAAACTCCTCAACGCTCATCAGTCTATATCCCTGTCCCTCATCGCCAAAGACAATACTATCAAACTGTTCCTGCCTTAGCTTACCAACTAGAAAGACGGATTCCTTCCCCTCAAAAAGCATACTTGGGTACACCTTACTCCAAAGCAGACAATCCTCAGTCAGATGAATGCCTAGTTCTTCATAAACTTCACGCGCCGCGCACTCAAAAGGACTTTCATCACCCTCTCGTCCGCCACCTGGCAATTCCCACATATTGGGCCAAGGAATGCTGGGCTTGTCATCACGTAAGATGGTTAAGAGCTTATCCTCACAAAAGAGGGCAATTTTGCAACCTGTAAAATCAGTAAGTTCTATTTCCATATCAGACTCCTTCAGCTAATTCTTTCTCCAATTCTGCTAACCAGTTTTCATAATAACGTTTCTCATCCCATAATATTCGGATGCTAGTCACTTCCTGTTCAGAAAGATGAATATCCTAATAATTTTAGAATTTTCATTAGACTCGGAATGATTAAATATCTCCAAGAAGAGACAACATCTCCTAAACTCCATAATCTTATAAATCAATAGTTCAGTCCAAATTCCTATCAGCTTCTTCTATATTTCATAGTACGGAGCCAACTTTCTATTTCTTTTTTACACACTTCAAAAATCTTATCTTCAAGTTCTTTATTATCTTTTTCAAAACAAGTTTCCCATAACTTATCGTCTTTTATTTCATAAATTGGAATATCTTGTTTTTTTAATTCTTTTTTAAATTCTGTGAGATAAGATGGTTTGTGAGAATGTAGACCAATATAACCTAAGTATGGATATAGTATAATTTCATCAAAATCAGTCACAGTTACAATAATACCATTTCGTAAAGGCTTGTAATCTGGGTCAGCACTCTCTGAATTGTCATATGGATAGAATAAGATGACGCCAACTACATTTTCTCTTTTTACGATAGCTCGTGCATCTTCAACTCCTTGATAAGGATCATAAAATTCCTCTGCAAAGCGGCAGTTTCTTCTATAGCGTATACTTTTTTTTCTTGGTTTAGATAGTTGTAATAAAACATTTCTAAAAGTTTCATCATCAAATCCTAATTTTTTTAGATAATCAGAAAATTCTATACTGAAGTCGTAAGATACCTTAGTTTCAGAATCTGTATGATTAATTTTTAAAAAAGCTGTCTCATCAGAAAGCAACGTTGGTTTTAAAGCTAGCTGTCGCAAAAAATTGCGAATATGGGATTCATTTTTATTAAACTCTCTCAATACTTCAGTCTGTCTAGACTGGCTTCGACCATCTTTTAAAATAAAAGAGTAATCAAAAGATTGTGTCGTTAATTGCTCTATTATTTTACGCAGAATAAACTTAATTTTTAAAGAATGCAAGTCATTATTATTAAAAAAACTATTCTCAAACTGTTCATATTCTTCTTTAGATAATTCCCCGACAAAATCCAGTAAGTCAATTAACTCCCAATAAAATTTCAATATCATTGGTCTATAAAGTTCATTTATACCTTTATAAAGAGTAGAATTCATAAACTTATAAAGTTCAAATCCCTTGGAATAATAAGTTCTTCCCTCATATTTTCTGCCATAATTTAACTCCCTATTATTCATTCTATTCACGAAATAGGAATCTAGAATAGTAATAAAATTATAACTTAGGGGTAGCCCTTTATTATTAATCCTGTGAATATAATCCAAAATACCTAAGTCAGGGACAACAATGATATTAGGTTCAGAAATATAATCTGATTTTTCCAATAAAGATATTGCAGTGGATATATCTGTAATTAGCAATGTCGAAACATTACAATCAAAGAATAACCTTTTATTTTTATCAATCATATCAATAATTGTAGCTGTATTACATTTATCTAACTCATCTATAGAAAAAGTAATATTAAAGTATTCAGACATGTTTTTTAAAAGTCTTAGTAGCTGACGCTCTTTTAATTCCTCAGTAACAATACTTTTTAACTCCCGAGACAACTCTTCATTATTACTTGAAGAAATTTTCCCTCTTAATTGTAATCCCGATTTTATTATTCCTATATCAGCACTTAAATCAATAGATGACTCGGCTGATATATCTGAAGTAGTTGATTCTAAATATCTTTTTGTATTTGTTATTTCTACATCAAAATATTGCAGTTGTTGTCGAGAAATAAACAAGAATTCCTCTAATTTTATCAACTCGACCGATTTTCTTTCAAAATACTCAACCTTTTGATACAGTTCGTCAATGTTTTTTCGAAAAATTGAAATATCTACTCTATTTTTTTGAAACAGAGGAAACTTACTGTTTTGGAGTTTATTCTGTTTATTTAAAAGATTAAACTGTTCAAATAAATTACTAGTTTGATTTGATAACTCGTTACATAAATTATAAATATTTGAAGTAATCTCGAATACTTCCTCAATTTTTTTCAGTCTTCTACGTATTGTTGAAAAATTTTTTCTTATTTGATTTTCTTCTACCCAATCGTACCTTTTTTCTTTTTCCTCAGCATTATACTCTAGAGTCGGATAATACCTTCTATAATTATTAACAAAATCACCAATATCATGTTCAATATCGTTCATTCTTCTGGTAATAGCGTTAGGGATTTGCATCAAAATTTCTCTATGAAAATCTTTATTGCCACTAAAAAAAGATACATTTACTACAATAATTTCTTTGTTATCTTTAGCACCTCTATCATTTTTAACAAATTCCAAAGAAATATTTTTCAGACTTGATTTTCCTGAGCCTCTGTTACCACATAAGACAAAAAGCCCTTTCTCTTCTCTATATATAGCCTGCAACTGCTCTACTATTTCTCGTTCTGTAGGCAATAATGAAAAATAGTCTCTAGCATCTCGGCTATAAGCACCAATATATTTTTTTCCCGCTGTCAAGATTTACCTCACTTTACATTTACTCAAATCAAGCTTGTCTTCTTCCTAATATCTCGGATAAGGGTAAAATTCTCCTTCTTCCAAGCCGACTTTTCCTTCTTCAAAGACTTCTTGATTCCATTCCATGACGAACTCTTCTGCTTCTGGGTCTTCCAAAAAGTCCATGAGGGCATCCAGCCCAACCTCGGCAGTATCTTTGAGAAATAGCGCAAAATAAGCTAAAAATTCACGAGAAAATCCTTTTTTAGGCAGGTAAGGGATGACCGTCAAATAGTCTTCTGCATTAACCGTTGACTTGGCAGGATTGTAGAAAAGAACCGCTTCCTCAAAGAGGATATCGTCTGACGAAACCTCTCCATCCTCATCCACCATCTCCACACCTGCAGCGTTTTGCGCTTCTAGTAGAAAACTCACTTCAACCGCATGATTGCGCTTGTCCCAACTAATCTCATAGTCAAAGGGAAAGTTCTTGTCCAACTCTTCCTCTAAAACATCTAAAAATCCGTATGTTGCCATTTTGTCCTCTTTCTATGCGACTCTTTAATCGCCCCGATTGCTCGGAAATATGCTAAAATAGATACTACCATCTTACCACATATACATCAGAAAATCCATGTTAGAAAGGACTGCTATGCCAGACAATCTCGCGCTTCGCATGCGCCCCAAAACCATCGACCAGGTCATCGGTCAGGAGCATCTAATCGGACCTGGAAAAATCATCCGTCGCATGGTGGAAGCCAATCGCCTATCCTCCATGATTCTCTACGGACCTCCAGGAATCGGCAAAACCAGTATCGCCTCTGCCATCGCTGGAACGACCAAGTATGCCTTTCGGGCCTTCAATGCCACTGTTGATAGTAAAAAACGTCTCCAAGAAATCGCTGAAGAGGCTAAATTCTCAGGTGGCCTTGTACTGCTACTAGACGAGATTCATCGTCTTGACAAGACTAAGCAAGACTTTCTTCTACCACTCTTAGAAAGTGGTCTGGTCATCATGATTGGTGCTACGACTGAAAATCCCTTCTTTTCTGTCACTCCTGCCATCCGTAGCCGTGTTCAAATTTTTGAGTTGGAACCTCTGTCTAACCAAGACGTCAAAGAGGCTCTTCAGATAGCTCTAACTGACCCTGAGCGTGGTTTTGATTTTCCAGTTGAGCTAGATGAGGATGCGCTGGATTTCATCGCAACTTCTACAAACGGAGATCTTCGCTCTGCCTTCAACTCACTTGACTTGGCTGTTCTTTCTACTCCCGAAAATGACAAGGGCATCCGTCATATCACTCTTGATATCATGGAAAACAGCCTGCAGAGGAGTTACATTACCATGGATAAGGATGGGGACGGTCACTACGATGTCCTTTCAGCACTGCAAAAGTCCATCCGTGGCTCGGATGTTGATGCCAGTCTCCACTACGCGGCCCGCTTGATTGAGGCTGGGGATCTGCCTAGTCTCGCTCGTCGCTTGACTGTTATTGCTTATGAAGATATCGGTTTGGCCAATCCTGAAGCTCAGATTCATACCGTAACTGCTCTAGATGCTGCTCAAAAGATTGGCTTTCCAGAAGCTCGCATTCTCATTGCCAATGTCGTGATTGATTTGGCCCTCTCTCCAAAATCCAACTCAGCCTATGTGGCCATGGACAAGGCCCTTGCTGATCTCAAAACATCAGGGCATTTGCCTATCCCTCGACACCTGCGCGATGGCCACTACAGTGGAAGCAAGGAACTAGGGAATGCGCAAAACTATCTCTATCCGCACAACTATCCTGGACACTGGGTCAAACAAGATTACTTGCCAGAAAAAATTCGAGATCATCACTACTTCTCTCCAGAAGATACTGGCAAGTACGAACGGGCCTTGGCTCAAAGAAAGGAAGCTATCGACCGTTTGCGAAAAATCTGAAATCCTTTTC